>NZ_JASJXA010000033.1:0-54969 GCF_035018905.1 Glaciimonas sp. Gout2
CTAATAAGTCGATTTGTCCTAAATCGATTAATCCAAGATTAATAGTAATTTTTTCACTTTCACTGATTTTCGGCTTTAACACTAATACGCTCATAATACCTCCGCATGACATCCATATGCCATCTATATGGATGGTATTTTAGGTCGTAAACGATGTTTGTCAAGTTAAAGGCGCATCCTTGAGCATAATTTTATTTAATCTATGCACGTTTTTTGGATTAGTTCGACCTCGATTTAACAGGAACATCCAGGCCTTTACTTCACTGCCAAAATGGAGAAACGATTAGCTGGCCTGAAATCAGCAACTAAAACGACAATAGAGCGCGATAAGTCATTTGGAGGAAGGGAGGAGCGCAGCGTGCGTCAATCGTTGAAGCATGACGTTGACGAAAGCCCCGATGCTGTGGGATGTTTAATCCGGGGCATAAATATTGTATGCGGTGCGTACGTTAAGGAACGTGCGCCAAAGTACGTAATTGAATTATCTGCGTGGTTTCGGCATCATCGCTAAAATCGAAATCGGCCGCGTTGGCGGCCGAGATATTACTTGTTTCAGTTACTCAGTTACTGATCGGTCGTTAACCGTGATGCAATATTAAGCAGTTTTTTTTGCAGCTTGGGACAACTGGGTCGTTGCTTTGGCAACATTCGCTTCAACTGTTTCCACTGCTTGCTTAGTGGTTTTAGAGAGTTGTTCGTAACCAGCATTTGCATTGCTGACGACCGATTTCAACATGGCGACAGCATTTTCAGAACCGGCTGGTGCGCTTTTGGCGACTTCTTCAACCAATGCAGTCACTTTGCTTTTTGATTCAGCAATTTGCGCTTCAGCAGCTTGCGTGAGGTCAGCTTTGACGCTTGAAGCGATTTCGGTCAAATGGCTGCTGTATGACGCGGCTTTTTCAGCGTTCAGTTTAGCTTGTGAAGCGATCAAAGCGAAAAATGCTTGTGGATCTTTTGCTGACAATAATTGTTTTGTCGCAATGCTTGATTCTTCTGCATACGCTTTAGCAGCTGCGATATTCAGTGCAATTGCTTTTTCGCTGCTTTCCATGATCTTGCTTACGAGTGCACTAGAAGTGGCAAACTGGGATTCAAAGGCGGCTTTGGTTGCAGATGAGAATTTATCTAGATTCGAAAACATAAGAACTCCTGATGGGTCAATAATGAGGTTATGCAGGTATCCGAGTAAATGGTGCACTGCAACAATTCATATTTTACCCGAAGAATAAAGGATGTCCAGCTTTTTTTTAAAACTTTTTATGAGATAAATCAATACCTGAGAAATCAGTTTTTATGAGGCAATAACCCTTGCTTGGCGTTAATGTCCCTCGATCAGCTTAAGCGCTGTTGGCCGCCGAATCGAATATGCATGTCCCGACCGTGAGCTAGTCAGGTATCTGACGACTTCGGGTTTGGCGAAGGGCGGGTGACAATCGGTTCGTTGCGCTTGGTGAGACGGACGCGGTAGAAGCTAGTCAACAAGTTGTAGCCGGGCAAGTAACGGACTTCCCCCCCCGGGCAGCTAGTTCTCTCCCAAGTCACATTTGTGCATTTGATAACGCAAAGTCAATACACAATCTATACCTCGCAATATACAAACAATTATGACAAATACACAAGGCCTGTGTAAGCTGCATTAATTGCAGTTAATGCAACAATAAGCTCAAGAAATGGGGAATAGTTTTCATGCCACGCAACCTTCTGACGAGAAAAGCGCTCCAATTACTTAAATAGCTTATAGGTTGAATTTCAACGTGAATGTTTATACGTATGACACACCAAAAAATGACGTAACCATATTAAGGAATATGATGGTGTTACATCAATCCCGCAATCCGGAGCCGATGGTCTATACAGCTTTAGGGACCTTCTTCACCGGCTTATTAGCGCTTGTTCTAGTTGGCGATCAGGTTGAGGCTACATTTGATGCCGGGCGCTTGGCAATTTTTGGACTCGGTATCGGTGCCGTACTAGCCACTGCAATATGTCTGACTCTCAAGAGGACTTTTTTTCATATTCTTGGCAATGGTACAAGGTTAGCGATTATTGGTTTGATGTGGCAAGGAGTTGTGCTGGTCACCTGTGCTTTCGCTTTTTATTCAAACTATCTCATGGCCGACGAACCGGTTCGACTTGAGCAAATGCCCGTGTTAAGTAAGCAAGACGGCAAAGGAGCGACGCAGCATTGGTACGCTTTGTCAGTGAAAGTAGCGGGAAATAATGAACGTATTTATGTGTGTCATGACATTTGGAAAAATATAAATACCAGTCAGCATATATATAGTGCGCCGGTATGGATGGGGTTATGGGGATTTCGTTTTACGTCGACGTCTCATTGCAATTGATATCTCGTCGTTTGCTTGGATTGATTAGGCAGCGAGCTGACCTGTCGATACTTTCTGGAGTGCACCCGGATAGCCCAATTTAGCGGTTTGCATCATTTAAACGCCTACTTTTGTAAGACTTTAGAAATTAAGGGTACCAGAATCGTCTCCCGGTTCAACCGCGTGAAATGGTCATTCCAATCTGTTCTTTGTGTTTGTCACGGCCATCTTGTGTGCGTCGTGACGACACCATGGCTGACGCATGTGAGAGCGGCCGTCTTCGATAGCTAAGCAAATAAGATTGCTGACATTAAATTGCCGTAATTCAGCATGGCGCGATGTTTGCTAGTTGTTATCGAAGTACACGGCATCGCGTTCGCAACAAGGAAGCTTTATTAATTGCTTTTCCTGTTGGACCCGCCATTTCGATGACTCAACCTGATTTACCTAAATCTATAATAGGAGACACCATGCATTTGTCCACAATCGCCCTTGCCGTTCTTAGTGCGTCCATCATTGGTTTAAATCCCGGCAGTGCCATGGCGCAATTTACGGGTGACAGCGTCAAAATAGGTGTCATTGTTGATAAAACCGGTGTCTACTCCGGGATTGGAGGCCCAGGAGGGGTCGCCGCGGTAAAAATGGCAATTGATGATTTCGGCGGCAAGGTATCCGGCAAACCGATTGAAATGGTTTCAGCGGACTACCAGAATAAAGTAGACATCGCCGTTGCACGCGCATCGGAATGGGTCGATCGCGATCATGTTGATATGATCATCGAGTCGACCGACTCTTCTGCCGCTATTGCATTGCAAAAATTGGGGGCAATTAAAAAGAAAGTGATGTTATTTGCCGGATCGGCGTCAACTGTGCTGACCAATCAGGAGTGTTCCCCATATGGCGTCCACTATGTATATGACACATACGCGCTGGCAACCGGTACGGGCCGCGCTATCGTAGAGTCAGGCGGCGATACCTGGTTTTTCCTGACTGCTGATTACGCGTTCGGAAAATCGATGGAAAAAGATACGAGTCAGGTCGTTAATGAAATGGGAGGGAGAGTCTTAGGCTCGATTAAGCATCCACTTAACGCCTCAGATTTTTCTTCGTTCTTGCTACAAGCTCAGGCTTCGAAAGCCAAGATTATCGGTTTTGCTAATGCTGGCAGAGATACGCAGAACGCGGTACGTGGTGCCGTTGAATTTGGCTTGACTAAGGGTGGCCAAAAGCTGGCAACCCTGTTAATTTTTGACACAGACCTGAAAGGCATGGGCCTGCCTCTCGCGCAAGGACTGTTGTTTACCACGGGTTTCTACTGGGATATGAATAATGAAACCCGTGCATGGTCTAAGCGTTTTTACGCACTGCAACAAAAGATGCCGACGATGGTTCAAGCCGGTATGTATTCCGCGACGATGCATTATTTGAACGCGGTTCAGGCGGCAGGTACTGACAATGCGGAAGTAGTGATGAAAAAAATGAAGGCCACCGAAATCAATGATTTTTTTGCGAAGAAAGGCCGGATTCGCGAAGATGGTCTGATGGTGCATGACATGTATCTGGCAGAAGCCAAAAAACCGTTGGAATCCAAGTCTGACTGGGATCTCATGAAAATAGTAAAAACTATTCCAGGCGATCAGGCATATCAGCCGATGAGTGAAGGATCTTGCGCACTGGTGAAAAAGTAATTGTTGTAGCCCTGGAAAAATAATTGCCAGGTTTTGGATGAGGTCCTCCCAAGGAGGGCTGGCTAAATGAATGTCCCGGATCAGCATGACTGCTGATCCGGGATAAACGTGACCGACCTGAGGTGCGTGTCGGATTGATCGGCCAGGTTAGGTTGGGTAAGTCATTAGCTGCACCGTTTGTTAAATTCAAGTAAGCTCCAGCAGCTCTGACCATTTTCGCGTTCGCTAAAATCACGTTTCATACTTTGCATCGAGTTAGCTTAAAACTGCTGTCCTGACCTTCGGCTTCAATTCTTTGTTCGCCTCCGTGGTAAGAAAATGCAACGTCACTGCCACCACTATGCGCTGCCTGTTTGCTGCTTAGCATCCTCAGCTATCCATCGTGAACAATTAAACACCTCGCAGACTGGTAAAAATAGCCTGGCGCAACCCTGGTGCAATGCGTCGCTCCACGCAATTCCTCCCCCGCTAAGATTCCCTTCGTTCACTTGGCTGCGACCTCACGATGGACATTGCACCCGGGCCTTATTCGCCAGGCCCTGCCAGCCATACCGCGAAGCGCTCATTTGAACCGATGGACAACAAACTTTCGGAACAGCGTTGTTGACCAAAATGTCAAGCGAGACAAAGCGGTCAACGGTGACTTTTATGGCCTGCGCCACTTCGTCGTAATGGGGCACGTCGGCTTTGCTCGACACTGTCTTTTATTACGCAGTATAGATATGTTCTGAGAACAGTCGCAAGGAGTGCGACTCAATTTGATAGATGCTTTTTTACACCGTGCCGATATCGAAGTGTCTTCAGTACGCACTGCTGTGTTTTCCAAATGAACAAAATTGCGCGGTGGCATGCGGGGGGAAGTCAGATTAAAGAACATCGGATAAACAATGACAGGGAGCGGGGTTATCCGTTTTCCCTGGCACGTGGTTTGCATAAAGGTCATATGGCACAATTAAGTGCCATGCAAGGATCCCAGCAATGAATACCCGTAATAAGTCGCTGGTGAGCACGACAATGGAAGGTTCGGTGCCGATACAGACACGAGTGGCTGAACGGCCGAAGCCTCACTACAGTCAAGACGAGATTTGAAACTGGAGCTTAATGTGGTCAATGCAGTAGTTAAACAAGCACCAAATCAAGCGGCAAAAGAAGCCGTAAAAGAAATTCAACATATCGGGATCATCGGTGCCGGTGCCATGGGGCGTGGCATCGCACAGGTATGCGCATCGGCTGGTTGCCAGGTCAGGTTATTTGACAGTGTGGAGGAAGCCGTAGCGCGTGCCATCGCGTTTGTGCGCGAAGACCTGGGACAGGCAGTAGCGAAAGGTAAAATTTCCGAATCCGATGCGGCTGCCGCACTTAGTCGTATTTTGCCCGCCCATGATGTGAAGGAACTGGGCGATTGCGAGCTGATAGTGGAAGCTATCCTAGAGAATCTTGACGCTAAGCAGAGCTTGATGCGGGAGCTGGAAGCGGTGGTCAGGCCGGAGTGCATCCTTGCTACCAATACGTCTTCACTTAGCGTGACGGCGATCGCGGCAGCTTGCGCGTTGCCCCAGAGGGTTGTCGGTTGGCATTTTTTCAATCCCGTGACCCGCATGAAGTTGGTAGAGGTGATACAAGCGCCGCGTACTAAGCCTGAAGCGGTGCAAGCGTTGGTAACGCTTTCGCTGCGCGTGGGCCATCGCGCTATTGTTACCTCTGATTCACCCGGATTCGTAGTCAATCATGCGGGGCGCGCGTTTGTCACGGAAGGACTGAAACTGTTAGCTGAGCGCGCCGCCGAACATCCGGTTATCGATACCATCTTGCGCATGTGCGCGGGTTTTCGAATGGGACCGTTCGAGTTGCTGGATCTCACCGGTCTGGACGTTTCGGTTCCCGTGATGGAGTCTATCCATAGCCAATACTATGGCGATGACCGGTACCGTCCGGTGACACTCGCTCGCACCCGGTTGCTGGCCGGTCTCTTAGGTCGAAAAAGCGGTCAGGGTTTCTATAGTTATCAAGAAAAAAATATCACACCGCAATTAGTATCGCAACAAACCGCGGCGGCGGCCACAGTCGCTGTCTGGTGGCCGGAGAACAGTCCTGTCACGCCACCGGATTCGCTTCTTGCATTGCTTCAATCTGTTAGTCGAGTGCACGATGCGAGCGAGGCCGACGTCATTCTGCTGGCACCATTAGGCCGCGATCTTTCTACAACCGTTGCGGACTTGCAACTTGATCCGTCTAAAGCAGTCGCAATCGATCCGCTTTTTAGTGGAAAAACCGGGGTCACACTGATGGTTAGCCCGGGTACCGCTGCGGCTACTGTCGACGCGGCCCGTACCATTTTCGCCGCACAATTGATTCCGACGTTTGTAATTGCAGATTCACCAGGTTATGTTGCGCCGCGCGTTATCGCCTGTATCGTCAATCTTGCGTGCGAGATGGCGCAGCAAGGGGTTGCATCGCCTGCTGATATTGACGTCGCTGTGCGCCTCGGTCTGGGCTATCCGGCCGGGCCATTCGAGTGGGGTGATCGCTTGGGTGCAAAACACATACTGGAAATCCTTCAGGGATTGCATGCCACATTCGGCGATCAGCGCTACCGCCCATCACCATGGCTCGTGCGGCGTGCGCGCTTATCACTGTCGCTGACCGCGCCAGACCGCGTGGGCTGAACATCTCGCTCCCTGACATCGCATCCTTTGTGCTTTAGTTCATGCGCCGGCGAAGACAGGCTGTCCTTACCGCAGAATAGTCGCATTTTGGGCGCAAGATGCTGGAATGGGTGTGAAGTTAAATTGGAAGTAATGTTTGAGTTTGATTATTAACGCAGGGACAGACATTAACGCAGAGACAGGCTTGAGCAGTTGTAAATTGCAAACTATGTACCATGAGTCTGGTGTAATTAGCCGCTATATCTCTCACTCAGATTGTCCATTGAAAGGACGCGACGGCATCGCGGTGTCCGCATGACATGCACTTAATCATTCATGCTTGCAGAAAACCCTTTTTTTAGGCCAATAAAGCTAAATAGTGGATTTCATTACCTGGCTGAGTTGCGGGGTGGTCGGTTCGGCATGATCGTCCAGATCCATTTCGAACTCAAGCCGCATGGACCGGGGTTTGTGCGTCTTGCGGACAGTCGACTGTATGACGAGTATTTGGCGCGGACAGTAAAGCGGAAAAACACATGTTTGCGATTTGTCCGCAGCTTTCAAAAATGGATTTGCTACGCGTAGCCTGACGACCGTTTGACGAATAGTCGGGCATGCAATTTGCTGTTAGCCTAAGCATGACAACGTAAAAACGATCCACCGCATGCCAGCACTGCCGCCGGAACAGCCTGAATCAGAAGTGCCGGCGCAAGTGGGAATGAGCATAGCGAAATAAACTTAGCGAAAATCAATGCGTTGCGCAGTGCAGGTGACATCTGACCATTCAATTCAAGTCTTAAATAAAAGGAAATAACGTGGAATTTCAGGAAATTACTTACGAAGAAGACGGTCCAGTCGGAACCATGACCCTGAACCGCCCCCATGACGGCAATATGTTTACGCCGCTGATGTGCGATGAAATTCGTGATTGTATCAACGCCATCCGGCGCGAGACCCGGACCCGGGTCATCGTGCTGACGGGCGCCGGAGATAAATTTTTTTGCACCGGCGGTAAGAAGGAAGGTATGGAAGACACCCAGCTGTATGCCGGTATGTTACCCACATTGGATATGTATGAAAGTATTGACCGGCTGCAAAAACCGGTGATCGCTTGTGTCAACGGCTATGCGGTCGGCGGCGGTAACGTGCTGCAGATGGTATGTGACATGACGATTGCTAAGGAAAGCGCCGTGTTCCGCCAGGTGGGGCCGATGGTCGGCAGTTTTGATGCCGGTTATGGCACCTGGTATCTTGAAGATCTGGTCGGTAAGAAGCGGGCTAAAGAAATCTGGTTTCGTAATCCGAAGATGACAGCGCAGGAAGCGCTGTCGATCGGACTGATCAATAAAGTAGTCCCGGATGCGATGCTAAAGAAAGAGACCCGCAAGATGGCGCTGGAAATCGCCGATCGCGGCGCATTTGCACTGGCTTCTATCAAGGCTGCGTTCAATGCCCGCCATGGTGGCGTGAGCGGTCTTGCGCGCATGGCGCATGACTTGTTGCTCCCAGGCTATCTGGACAGCGAAGAACATGCCGAACTGGCGTCTGCATTTGCGGAGCGGCGCAGCCCTGACGCGTCCAAATTTGGCCAATGATTCCTTGCAAAGAAAGCTGTCATGCAGAATGTTTTAACATTACATAATCCGCAGCAGGCGCGCGAGTATTACATGGCAGGGATCTGGCAGGGTGAAACTCTGTACAGCCTGGCCGAAAACCATGCAAGTACGCGTCCGGGTTCATGGGCGCTGCGTGATACCGAGATCCGTCTGACCTGGCGTGAACTGGTGGATTGGGCCGACAGCGTGGCGCAAGGTCTGGCTGAGGCCGGTTTGCACGGCGGCGACCGGGTCGCTGTCTGGCTGCCCAGCCGGGTCGAGTCAGTCGTCGTCTTTCTTGCCTGTTCACGCAACGGTTATGTGTGCGTGCCGTCGCTGCATCAGAATCATACCGTGGAGGAGATCGCGGTCCTGCTTGAGCGGGTGCAATGTCGGGCATTGTTCGCGATGCCAGGTTATGGTGCTGATGCATCGGAGAATTCAATTTTTACGCGTGCATTAACGATGCCGTCGATAAAAACTGTCTTCTCGGTATTACCATCTCATGGCGTGAAATGGATGCTGCCTGAGAAAAGCCGGTCCTTTCCGAAGCCTAATGCGGCATCGGTTTCATCACCTCCCGACTTGAATCCCGACAAGGTCGCGTATCTGGCATTTACGTCAGGTACTACCGGCATGCCGAAGGGCGTAATGCACAGCGATAATACGCTGCTTGCTAATGGTCGAGCGCTTGCCAGTGACTGGCATCAGGGACCGGACACAGTCATCTTGTCGCTCAGTCCGGTCAGTCACCATATCGCTACGGTTGCGTGCGAGCAGATGCTGGTGACCGGTTGCGAATTGGTGCTGCATTATGCGGGAACGGGTAAGTCGGTATTGGACTGGATTATTGAGACCGGTGCCACTTACGTGATGGGCGTCCCGACGCATGCGATCGATTTGCTGGCTGCGCTGCAGCAGCAAGGCTTACAGCATCTGGGAAAAGTAAAGACCTTTTATATGGCGGGGACCTTGATCCCGCGCAAAATTGCCGAGCAATTTTTGACGCTTGGGGTGGTGCCACAGAATATTTACGGAATGACAGAAAATGGATCGCATCAATATCCATTGCCTGCGGATGAAATTGATACGCTGGTGGCTTCCTGCGGTCGCGCCTGCCGTGGCTATGAGGTGCGTCTGTGGAATCAGGAAAATCCGGATATCGAAGCTGAGCCAGGACAGATCGGCGAAATCGGCGGACGCGGTGGCTTGCTGATGCTCGGTTATTTCAATAATCAGGAAGCGACCGAAAATTCATTTAATGCCAGTGGATGGTTTCTCAGCGGTGACCTCGGTCAATTCGAAAAAAACGGCGGCTTGCGTCTAGTCGGTCGGAAGAAGGATTTGATCATACGCGGTGGTCACAATATTTATCCGGTCAATATCGAAGAGTTGGCGCAGCGGCATCCGGGCGTTCTGAAGGTAGCGGTGTATCCGGTGTCGCACGAACGTTTGGGCGAGCAGGTTTGTCTTGCCGTTATCCCGCGTGATGGTGTCGCACTGCGTGCCGATGAGGTCTTGAAATATCTCCTCGATTCAGGGCTTTCCAAGTATGACTTGCCTGAGCATTTCATTGAAATGGACGCCTTTCCGATGACGACGAGCGGTAAGGTACTCAAGCGTGAACTAATCGAACTGACGCGTGCCGGTAAATTGGTCCCGCAAGCAGTGAGAGAAATTGCAAGCGCCGGTCAGCCTTTAGCCGGTAAGTCTTTAATCAGTGAAGGAAAAACGGCATGACTATTCAATTAACCTATCAGGAATCATGTGCGATTTTGCAGATAGATCGGCCGCAAGTCTTGAACGCACTGAGTTTCGACGTGCTGCGCCAGATTAGCGCGGCGATCGATCAGGTCGCGGCATCCGATGCGCGTGCATTAGTGATTGTCGGTAGCGGTGAAAAAGCCTTTTGCGCTGGCGCCGATATTAAAGAATTGCAAGGTCGCGGCCTGCTGGCGCAAAAGCAAGGTGCAGAGCTAGGCCAAAGCGTGATGGCCAAACTGGATCGGCTGCCGATTCCATCGATTGCCGTTATTCATGGCTATGCGTTTGGTGGTGGATTGGAGTTGGCAATGGCGTGTACTTTTCGGGTTGCAACGCCAAAGGCAAAGATGGGATTGCCGGAAATTAAGCTCGGGCTGATCCCGGGTTATGGCGGCACTCAGCGCCTTCCACGTTTAGTCGGCGAAGCCAAAGCGCTTGAAATCATCCTGTCTGGCAAGACCATAGACGCGGTCGAAGCAGAGCGCATTGGCTTAGTCAATCTGGTGGTTGAAGCGGCTGACCCGATTACGATCGGTTGTACTTACGCGCAGCAATTTATCGGCTTTAGCCGCTGTGCGCTGTTGTTTGCCCGGGAGGCTATTCAGCGCGCATTAGCGTTGCCGCTGATCGACGGTTTGCGCATCGAATCGGACTTATCAACGCTGGCCTTTCAAACCGCCGACGCACGTGAAGGCATGCAGGCCTTCGTTGAAAAGCGGACTCCTCATTTCAAGGATGAATAAGCCATGAAACAGTCTTGTATTATCGTAACCGGTGCCAGTCGTGGAATCGGTGCGGCAATTGCCGAAAGTCTGGCGGAGGCTGGCTTCATGGTTGGTTGCCTCTCACGCTCAGGCGACCTTCCGCATCGGCCCGATGCTTCGGAGCAAGCACGCCAACGTTGGTTGAGTGCCGCTTGCGATGTGACCAATGCTAGCCAGGTGCGAGCGGCCATCGCAGACATTCAGTCTCGGTGCAGCGTCCCGATAGCCGGGCTCGTGAATAATGCCGGCATCCATATGGAAGGCAAGTCAGCGTCGCTTCCATTGGAGGAATTTGACAAAGTAATGCAAACCAATGCCAACTCGGTAGTGATAGGCAGTCAGAGTGTGTTTCCGTATTTGCGCGAGCAGGGCGGACTGATTGTCAATATAGGTTCATTTTTTGACAAAATGGGCGTTAAGCGCAACCTCGCTTATTGCGCCTCCAAGGCCGCAGTCGGCGCGATCACGCGCTGCCTGGCAGTCGAATGGGCCTCCGTTGGTGTGCGGGTACTAAACGTCGCCCCCGGCTATATCGTTACCGACCTTAACCGCGCATCTATGTCGGAAGGTCCGCTGCGCACATTTCTTGAAAAACGCATTCCAAACGGGGCGCCCGGCACAGCTGATGACGTAGGCGCACTGGTCGCCCTCTTGTTTGCCATGCCTGGCGGATTTATGTCCGGTGAGACAATTTATATTGACGGCGCGCAAGGCGTCGCACACTAAAAGAAGGACGCGCTATGAATGTGCTGGAAAGATTAGATAATCGCTTACCTCTGAGCGAAGATGAAAAAATGATTCTCGATAGTGTGCAAGCACTGGCACGTAAGGAGATTGCTTCAAGAGCAGCGGAAGTCGATGAAAGTGGAGAGTTTCCTTGGGATAATGTCCACGCCATCAACCAGCTTGGTCTCAACGCGATGTTCGTTCCGGAAGAATATGGTGGCGCACCGCTGTCGTTCACCTGCTATCTGGCATGCGTACGGGAAATTTCCAAGGCGTGTGCTTCCACTGGCATCATCTGGGCCACTAATTTTCATGCGATCAAGCCATTAATCGAGTTCGGCAATCACGAACAGAAATCGCAGTTTCTGCCAAAGATTGCAGAAGGAGCGCTGGCCGCTCTTGCCATCACCGAATCATCGGCGGGCTCGGACGCGACTGGTATGAAAACCTCGTTCCGTCCGGATGGCGACAACATCGTCATCAACGGTAGCAAAATTTTCATTACTAATGGTGACGTTGCTGACCAGTATCTGCTGTTCGGAAAATGGAGCGAAATTGACGATCCAAAGGCAGCGATCTCAGTGTTGATCCTTGAAAAGGGCACGCCAGGGTTAAGCGTGACCGGTACAGAGAATAAGATGGGCACACGTGGCTCCAGTACTGCTTCGCTGGCTTTTGATAACTGCCGTGTGCCGCGCGCCAATCTTCTTCAAAATCCTGGCGATGGTCTGAAAATACTATTTGGCTCGCTAAATCGTTCTCGCCCTAGTGTTGCGGCGCATGCGCTGGGTATCGCGCGCGCGGCTTTCGAGGATGCGGTGGCTTACATCAACGAGCGCAAGCAGTCCGGCAAAAAAATTATCGAGTTTCAGGGGATTCAATTTTTACTTGCCGACCTCGCTGCAGAGCTGGTGATGTGTGAATCCTGGTTGTGGCGTGTAGCAGCAATGGTCGATTCCGGAGAAAAAGATTTTGGTACCGAGGCATCGATATTAAAGATGCGCGCCAGCGATGCAGCGATGCGCATCGCCACCGAGGCCGTACAGCTATTGGGCGGCTATGGTTATTGCAAGGATTATCGCGTTGAGCGGCTCATGCGTGACGCTAAAATCACCCAGATTTGGGAAGGTACCAATCAGGTACACCGTCAACTCATTGGCCGTAGCTTTCTTTTGAAATAGGAACAAACATGACAGTAATTAAAACCGTCGGCGTAGTCGGCAGCGGCACCATGGGAACCGGCATCGCGATTGTAGCCGCTCGCGCAGGCTTTCGTGTCAAGGTGCTCGATACCAGACAGGAAGCATTGGAGCAGTCGCGTCAGCAGACGCTCGCCTTTCTAGAAAAATCAGTGCAACGCAAGAAGCTGGAACCGGTTCAACTGGAACAGATCATGCAGAACTGGTCTGGCAGCACTGATGCAGCAGGTATGGCGGATTGCGATATTATTATCGAAGCAGTATTTGAGGACCTGGCTGTCAAGCATCAATTGTTTCAGCGATTGCATGCGGTTTGCCCGCCGCACACCATCTTTGCTTCGAATACGTCGACCATCTCGATTACCGAGATCGCAGGCGGTTGTGGCCGTGATGATCGCTTTGTAGGGATGCATTTTTGCCTTCCTGCACAATTGATGAAGCTGGTGGAGATGTCAGCTGGCATGAACACCAGCGAAGAGACATTTGCTGCAGCCTGGGAGTTTAGTAAGGCCATGGGGCAAAAGCCTGTACGGACTCAGGACACGCCCGGCTTCATCCTGAATTATTTTTTAATTCCATATCACAACGATGCTATCCGTTTAGTTGAGCAGGGCGTGGCCGAGGCGGCCGATATTGATCTGGCTATCAAGACCGCGCTGGGCTATCCGATGGGACCAATGGAGTTGCTTGATCTAGTGGGTCTTGATACGCAACGGCTGTTATGTGAGGCGATGTACGGGTTGACCAACGAACCGCGGGCAGCCTGTCCGCCGCTGGTCAAACGCATGATCGCTGCTGGCCGACTTGGCAAAAAATCCGGTAAGGGCTTCCTCAACTATACCAATACTAAAATGTTCGGAGCTTGAGATGGAAACACCTATGCAGACACCTTATTGTATTATTTCATCCGGCATCAGCCGCTCGTTTCCGGTCGACCATTCATTCATTGCGCAAGCTGATAGCGATGCTATCGCGACAGTCTATCTGGGCGCTCAGGCCGGGGCCGCCTACCGGTCTTCGCCAACAGTAACTGACGCTGTATTTATCGCTATTGAACTCGATATCGAATGTCTCGGTGTGCATGTCGATACAAATGCTCCTGCCGTTCGGACTAACGTGGTTGGTATTGCGCGTTTTCGTCTGGGCGATGCTGAACCTAGTAATCTGATTGAACTGGTGCGTCTGCCACAAACATCGCCGGTCGCACTGGCGGCCGCAAAGGGGGCACTCGAAGCAGCCGGATTGGTCGTCGCAGTGTGTGGGGACTTTCCCGGCAGAATCGTCAACCGTCTTGTGCGGCCTTATTACAACGCGGCGCTGCGTCGACTTGATGAGCAATTGGCAAGCGCCGAGGACATGGATATGACGCTAAGGTTGGGTCTCGGTTATCCGGAGGGTCCGATTGCGCTACTCAAGCGTACTGGTCTGGCCGATCATTGCCGGGTCAGCGAGCAGCTTTACCAGGCATTGCGCCAGGAACCCTATGCACCGGCGCGTGCAGCACAGATGGCAATGGCGCATAGTCAGGGAGACTGAATATGGGACAGCCTCACCACCAGCCCCTGCATGGTATCACCGTCCTCGATTTCAGCACTCTGTTACCTGGTCCTATGGCGACGCTGCTGCTAGCTGAGGCGGGTGCTGAAGTCATCAAGATCGAGCGCCCTGGCAACGGCGATGAGATGCGCAGTTACACACCCAAATTTGGGAATGATAGCGTCAATTTTGCTCTCCTTAACCGAGCGAAGAAATCGATTGCGATTGACCTCAAATCAGTGACGGAACGCGCACGTCTGGAAGAACTGGTGCGCAGCGCCGACATCATCGTTGAGCAGTTTCGTCCAGGTGTCATGCAACGTCTGGGCCTCGATTATGAAACTGTTTCGCGCATCAATCCGAAGATTATCTATTGCTCTATCACTGGTTACGGCCAGTCCGGTCCTAAAGCACAGATCGCCGCACATGATCTGAACTACGTTGCCGATAGCGGCATGCTGGCGCTGTCGACCGGTGCGGACGGCGCGCCGGTATTGCCGGCAGCGCTAGTGGCTGACATTGCCGGTGGAGCTTATCCGGCAGTGATGAATATTTTGCTGGCGTTGCAAGCGCGCGCGCAGAGCGGTCTCGGATGTCATCTCGATATTGCCATGGCCGACAATTTATTTACCTTTATGTACTGGGGACTTGGTAACGGCTTCAGCGCTGGTGAATGGCCGAAGCGCGGCAAGGAACTGGTGACAGGTGGCTCGGCGCGTTATCAGGTCTACCGGACCAGCGACAATCGTTATCTTGCGGCGGCACCGCTTGAGGATAAATTTTGGACTAATTTTACTGAAATCATCGGGATACCACAGGAGGAACTTGCCGCCGATGATCAGCAAGCTATAGCAAGGGTGGCCGCTGCCATCGCCCAACATTCAGCAGATTACTGGTTAGAGAAATTTAAGGGCAGGGAAGTATGTGTGGGATTAGTAGCCGATCTGGAGGATGCGGTCGCCGATCCACATTTTATCGGACGCGGGCTATTCACGCAGACGCTGGATAGCGGCAAGGGCGATTCAATCCCAGCGCTGCCAGTACCGATATGCAATGTATTTCGACAAACCCAGGCGGCGGGTGCACCTGAGCTGGGACAGAGTAATACAGCGTTAATCGGAGAGCTTTAATAATAAAGCGGTCGTCATCATTATATTTTGAGAGCGCGTGTTAAGCGTAAGCGGCCAGTCGAATGGGTGCGCAGTGGGTAATGATTTTCGCCTTAATAACTCAGTTGCACTAACACCTCCGTATAAGTCGCCCGAGCGGACTACATTCGTCAGGTAAATGTAAAACAGCTTCTACGGATTTACCTGACGCAATTTAGCCAAAATTTATCCAAATCAACTTGCCTGACTGTTGAATAGCGCATCGAATTATTTCAGTGTTTATAAGGGAGTGAACGCGACGTAAACAATCACTTTGTGATGTCGCACATTGGATGATGCAGTGCGGGATACATCGAATGAGGAAATGACCATTGCGCCGTCAAAATTCTAGGCAGATTTTTGTCACCCACCACAAACGCGACGATTTCGTCACCGGTCACGTTAATCTGCTTAGTGTTCGTAGTAATTACATTTGTTCAGTGAAAGGCGGTCGCTCCCGGCGGCAAGGGCAACTAAAATAGAAGTATAATATTTGAAATGAAAATACCAGACATAAGCCCCGCAGGCGTGACGCCGAGTTCCCTGCGCGGCGTACTAATTTTGGGTGCTGATGGAAAAGAACTGGCTGCAGGCGGTATCGCCGCCGAGGGCGAAATGGCCGCTCGTATCGTCCGTGGATGGCATGATGCACGTCGCAATCAGCAACACCTGTTTTCTATAGAGGGCCCGGATGATACTGATGTCGTTGTGATCGTTCTTCCGACTCCTGACGCGACGGTGCTGGTAGCGATGCAGCGCGAGGGTCGTGACGCATTGTTTGAACTGGTCGCCTCCATCGACTTTGGAGGCGACATCCTCGCCCATCTGCTTACGAATCCGTTTGAAGCCCTTACCGTGGTCGACCGGGAAGGTGTGCTGCGCTACATGAACCCGGTGCATGAGCGGTTTTTTGGTCTTAAGGCGGGCAGCGCTGCAGGGCGTCACGTGACCGATGTTATTGAGAATACAAGGCTGCATCACGTCGCCGCAACAGGCAAGGCCGAAATCGGGTTAATTCAGGAAATGCGTGGCGTGGCCCGTGTGGTGACGCGCAATCCGATACGCAACAGCCGGGGAGAAATGGTCGGGGCTATCGGACAGATCATGTTTAAGGGCCCGGAACAACTGCGGGCATTATCGGGTGAACTGGCAAAGGTCAAGTCTGAAGCAGCCTTTTACCGTCGTGAGTTAAGCGATCTGAAGAACCGCAGCTACGGGCTGGATCAGATGGTCGGCGAAAGCCCGGCTATGCAGCGTCTCAAGCAGCAGATCGTGAAAGTCGCACCGATGGATGTCGCTATCCTTTTTACCGGGGAAAGCGGCACCGGCAAGGAACTCGCTGCGCATGCCATCCACAAGCTGAGCTCCCGACGCGATGCCACGATGGTGATGGTCAACGCAGCCGCGCTGCCAGCCACACTGGTCGAGAGCGAACTGTTCGGCTATGAGGCGGGCTCGTTTACGGGTGCAGAGCGCAAAGGCAGAAAAGGTAAGATCGAGCAAGCTGATAACGGCACCTTATTTTTCGACGAGGTGGGCGATATGCCTTCCGAAGTTCAGGTAAAGTTGCTACGCGTTTTGCAGGACGGTTCGTTTCAACGGGTCGGTGGGAACGAGTCGCATCACTCGAACTTTCGGCTGGTCACGGCCAGCAATCGTAACTTCGAGGCGATGATCGCCGATGGTACTTTCCGGTTGGATCTTTTTTACCGTATCGGTGCTGTCACGATTCGGCTTCCGTCATTACGGGAGAGACTTGAAGACATTCCTTTGCTGGCTGAAATGGCGCTTAACCAGTTTACCGAGCGGCACGGACAACGTCCGAAGACACTCTCAGATCAGGCACTGGTATTTTTGAAAGGTCAGCGCTGGCCTGGTAACGTACGCCAGCTGATACATATGGTAGAGCGTGCGGCAATATTTACCGAGTCCGATGTGATCGAGCCTGCCGATTTCGGTCACATTGATTCAGATGCTTCCGAAGTGTCGCAGGCAGCACCTTCAGATACGTTCGAGGATAAAATTGCGCGCGAACCAAAGGCAGACCCGGCAGAGCCCATGCGCGTCAGCCGCGCTGTCGAACAAGTGGAAGAACAACTCATTCGTCAGGCATTGGCGCGCTGCCGTGGTAACAAAAAACAGGTTGCTACTGAACTCGGCATCTCACGCTCCTATCTTTACAAGCGCCTGGCGCAAATGCATGTCCCGGAGTCGGAAGGCTAAACTTATCCCGGGTAGCGATCACCCTCTATCACACGGTTGTGATCGACCCGGAATCTGCTTTACGCCGCTTTATAATAATGCTTCGTAATACCGCCTATAAGTATTCCTTAGCCAAAGCCAGTTCCCCAATTTGATCAACGGTCCCGCTGCGCGAACTTCGCCGTCGTGGATTCCGTAGGCACGGTCGACCAGCCCATCTGTCAGAAACGTTGGGATCGCCCGAAGGTGATACATGCCAGTGACACAACCCAAAGATATAAAACGTGTCTCCACAACGCAATTTCTTATGTCTGCAACGAGGGCAATAGTCCTTCGTTTGTCTTCGGTAAAGACACCCAAACGCTTATTTTGCGATCAGGTCCGGCCCACTCAGGACCGGCTATCGCCAGTCTCCCTTAGCGTGAGACACTAACCATGGTATGGCACAGAGTTTGCTCAAGGAATTTAAGTATCCATGCCTGAGTGAGCAACATAATGTCCACACTACAAAAACAATTACCCATGAATGATCTGCCTTTGAAGTCGACACCAGCGCTTGATCTGCTGGCCGGAGTGAAAGTTCTCGACCTCACCTCATCGGTTGCCGGCCCTTATGCTGGCCAGTTGCTTGCCGATATGGGCGCTACCGTCGTCAAGGTGGAAAAGCCAGGGAAAGGTGATGATGCACGCGCCTGGGGACCTCCTTTTCTACATGGGGAATCACTCTGGTTTATGAGCGTTAATCGGGGCAAACATAGCATTACCCTGGATTTCAGCGTACCGGAAGGACGGGACATTCTGCGCAAACTGGTGGCCGAATGCGACGTCATTCTAATTAATCTGGTCGCGCGGGTACAGCACAAACTAGGTGTGGATGCAGTATCGCTACGCTTGTTGAACCCGGGCCTGATCCATGTTTCAGTGACAGGTTTTGGTCTCCACGGAGCACGTGCGGATATGCCTTGTTATGACCTGATCGCGGAAGGATATTCCGGCGTCATGGATCTCACCGGCGAGCCGGATAGTGCCCCGCAAAAGGTGGGTACTCCCGCAGCGGATTTGCTAGCAGGGCATGATGCTGCAATGGCCGTACTGGCCGCATTGCTGCGTCGCGAGCGGAATGGTGCAGGTTGCGAAATTGACATATCGATGGTGGAAAGCATGTCACGCTTCATAGCGCCGAGGCTGATGCCTTACCTCGGATCTGGCAAACTTACCCGCAGATCTGGCGGCCGCGATAGTGTCATCGCGATCTATCAGGTGTTCGATACGGCCGATGAACCCATCACGCTAGGCTTAGGCAACGACGCGATCTGGAAGCGTTTCTGGGAAGCGGTGGAGAGGCCCGAGGTGGCCCTCCTTCCGGAGTTTGCAAGCAATGCAATGCGTTGTGCGCGGCGCGGAGAAATCGTCGAACTGATAGCAGGGATACTGCTAAGCAAGCCTCGTGCGCAATGGTTAGATTTGCTCACGCGTGCCCGCGTTCCGGCCGGACCACTCAATACGGTAGGCGACGTTGCCAGCGATCCCGCGCTACGCGAGTCGGGTTTCATCTACCAAACTGAAGGAGAAGACGGCCCCATTCCTCAAGTGGGTCTGGGAATCCGATTTGA
Source organism: Glaciimonas sp. Gout2 (assembly GCF_035018905.1). Lineage (NCBI taxonomy): Bacteria > Pseudomonadati > Pseudomonadota > Betaproteobacteria > Burkholderiales > Oxalobacteraceae > Glaciimonas > Glaciimonas sp. Gout2. Next base: position 19,208 of record NZ_JASJXA010000033.1, read on the forward strand.
CGGACATTCGGAAGGCACGCAGATGCCGCCGCCCAGACTTGGGGCGCATACTGACCTAATCCTGCGTTCCTGGCTCAATAGCGATAGTACAGAGCTGGAACACCTGCGTACAAAAGGCATTATCTGAGGGGGTGATTTTATGTCGTTCGAGGGCGCCAGCTTTATCCAGGAGACGCCGATCCGCCCACGCATGCTTAAAAAGCCGTCGGTTAGATCAGCGTTAGACTTGTTTTCAGGCGGCGCAATAAGGACCAGTGACATGGACCGGCCTCTCTAGTCGGCTCCTCTATTTATCAGGCACGGTACGCCTGATCCAACGCATTTCAGATACTGAAGAACGACATTTTCGGAGAATACCAGCATGTCACATCTTCTTACCTTGCATGATCCGGCCGCTGCCAGGGAGAACTACCTCGCAGGCGTATGGCAGACGGATACCTTGTATTCTCTGGCGAGCCGCAATGCGACGGAGTGTGGCAACGCTTACGCGCTGCGTGACAGCACGCGCCGGTTGACCTGGCGCGTGCTGGTCGCCTGGGTGGATGCCGTGGCAGCTAATTTGTATGACAGTGGATTGCGACGCGGTGATCGAGTCTCGATCTGGCTACCAAACCGGGTGGAAACAGTAGTCGTGCTGCTGGCCTGTTCGCGCAACGGGTATATTTGCAATCCCTCATTACACCAGAACTACACCGTGGCAGAGATCGTCACGTTGCTGACAAGAATCGAAAGCCGGGCCCTTTTCGCGCAACCCGGATGGGGAGCAGACGCTGCAACCTCGGATATTTTCGCGCAGGCCATCGCACTAAGCGGGATGAAACGGGTCTATGCATTACCGCCGCTACTTGCACCCGATACCGATATGCCACCTGGCGCGTACCACATGCCCTTAACTGGACAACCGTCTCGTATTCCGCTGCCGCTACCGAGTACCCACCCTGATCAGATTGTGTACCTCGCATTTACCAGTGGCACCACCGGAATGCCCAAGGCGGTCATGCACAGCGACAACACTCTGTTGGCTAACGGTCGTGCATTGGTGGCTGACTGGGGACCAACTCATAAGACCATTGTGCTGACCTTAAGTCCGATGAGTCACCACGTCGCCATCGTTGCACTGGAGCAAGCGCTGGTGACGGGATGTGAGCTGGTCATGTACGATCCCCTAGCCGGGATCGCGCCACTCGACTGGATCGAACTCACCCGGACTACCTATGTAATGGGAGTACCGACCCACGCGATCGATTTGTTGCAGGAAGTTGAGCGGCGCGGCGTTACCCGCATTGGCGACGTCGAGGTGTTTTACATGGCAGGATCAAACATCCCGAATAAAACCGCAAGCCGGCTACTATCGCTCGGCGCTAAGCCTCAAAACGTCTATGGCATGACCGAAAACGGCTCGCATCAGTACACCAAACCGACCGACTCTTTTGGCGTAATAACCGGTACTTGCGGCAAAGCGTGTTCCGGCTACGAAATTCGATTATGGCAACCTGACGATCCGGATTTAGAAGCAGTACCTGGTGATATCGGTGAAATTGGCGGCCGCGGAGGCGTTCTGATGTTAGGCTACTTCAGCAATCAGTCGGCAACCGAATCCTCCTTCAATAGCAGCGGCTGGTTCATGAGCGGAGACCTCGGACGCTTCGACAACGAGGGCAATCTGGAAATCATCGGGCGCAAGAAAGACATCATCATACGCGGCGGCTACAATATTTATCCATCCCACATTGAGGATTTTGCGCTTCGGCACGAGAGCGTGAAGAAGGCTGTCGCATTCGGCGTAGCAGATTCCCGACTAGGCGAAAAGGTCTGCCTCGCCATCATCGCTAATGAAAGAGCTCCTGCGGCCGAGGAGATACTGCTGCACCTCGCAGAACAAGGTTTATCCAAGTATGAAATGCCGGAATACTTCATGGTGGTGGAAGAGTTTCCAATGACCCCAAGCGGGAAAATCCTCAAACGTGAATTGACGCAATGGGTGCAAAGCGGTCGTGTGCAACCACAAGCTGTGCGTTACCACGCTCCCTGACCAGGGACAGACTTGTGGTTCCTTAGCAGTCGCCGTGAATTGGTGGTTTGGGAAGCACAAGCTGGCAAGAATTGGGCACGAAAATTAAATTAGACGTGGTTTTATTGATTCTTGGGGATACTTTTGTGCATTACAGGCGTTGATCATAGCTTCGCTGCCCAGTAAAAATATCTGAAACAAAGTTGTACCCAGATTTTGCTGACAGAAGAATTTCAAGGCATCGATACACGGTCGCCATTTTGTACCCTAATTTTTATTCTAGAGCCCTAAAAGACGAAAAGGCCAATCGCAAGATTGGCCTAAGTCTTTGATTCTATTGGTCGGGACGGAGTGATTCGAACACTCGACCCCTTGGACCCCATCCAAGTACGCTACCAGGCTGCGCTACGCCCCGACTAGCCTGTTATTATATCAGGGCAGGGGCAATTTAATCCACGTGGATTATTAAAGTCTCAACTAAATTGCGACGTAGCGTTGTCTTCAATCATCGAATGAAGTTGCCGTCGTCAAGTTAACCTAATTATCTTATGCCAATAAAAATCAGCCAGCATTTTGATGGTGGCGCCATCGTAGTTTTGCGGGCGGAACAGCCTCAACATATTGAGTTGAATATTCGCAGTGACTCGCATGCGGATTTTTGTCAGTGGTTTTATTTTCGATTGCAAGGGGCGCGTGGTGAGGCTTGTGATATTAGCCTGATGAATGCTGGACAGGCTACTTATACTAACGGCTGGAAGGATTATCAGGCGGTTGCCAGTTACGATCGTGAGGCCTGGTTTCGTGTGCCGACCACTTTTGATGGACAGGTTCTTAACATATCGCATACGCCTGAGCACGATAGCGTGTATTACGCTTATTTTGAGCCTTATACATGGGAACGTCATTTGGGATTGTTGGGGCGGGCAGGGCGCTCATCCTTGGTAACGGTTGAAGATTTAGGTTCTACGGTAGACGGTCGCGATTTGAATATGCTAGTGATCGGGAATCCATCTGCGGCGAAAAAAGTATGGGTGATTGCGCGTCAGCATCCAGGTGAAACGATGGCTGAATGGTTTGTTGAAGGGCTGGTTGATGCGTTGCTGGATGGCGCTAATCCCATCGCTACACGGGTTTTGCAGGAGGCGGTATTTTACATCGTCCCGAATATGAATCCGGATGGTTCGGTACGTGGTAATTTGCGGACTAATGCCGCTGGCGCTAACTTGAATCGTGAATGGATGACACCTTCTATTGAGAATAGTCCGGAAGTGTTTTTAGTCAAAAATAAGATTCACGAAATTGGTTGTGATTTGTTTTTAGATGTTCATGGTGATGAGGCATTGCCGTACATCTTTGTTGCGGGTTCTGAGATGCTGGAAGGATTTACGGCAGAACAGGCGATGGAGCAAATTAAATTCATCGCGAACTTTGAAAGTGCTAGCCCGGATTTTCAGAGCAAATATGGCTATGGTGCGGGTAAGTACAATGCCGAGATGTTGGCGCTTGCTTCAAAATATGTTGGCCATACATTTAAATGTTTGTCGTTGACGCTGGAGTTGCCATTTAAGGATAATGCGAATTTGCCCGACGTTACAAATGGTTGGAACGGTGCGCGGAGTGCACGACTTGGCGCCGCAAGTTTACAACCGATTTTGAAGGCGTTTGCTTAAAAAAATTGTCGGCAGATGTAAAAAATGCCGCGTACGTTTTATCGTCGCGGCATTTTTTTTGCAATCGATCTTGTGTCGACTGCACGCGTTTATCTTAGTGAAAATGTGTCGATCCGCTGGGCGGTGCGTCCTCTGGCATTTCAGGGTGTACTAATTCGCCTTCTGGGTCAGCATAAAATGGTGATCCGCAATCGTCACAGAATTCCATCGCAAATAACTCATCGTGGCGTTGTATGTCATTGATGCCGCACTCGCGCAATAACGACAAAATTTGCTCCAACGGCGTTTGGCTTTCTGCGTCGGATTCAGCCTGATCGGTTGGTTCTTCAATGGCCTCTTCCTGGCCGTACAGTGGCCAGACGACGCCGTAGATGATTTCGCTAGTTTGCCCGATAGAAAAACCGATCCTATATTCATCAACTCGGTTGCTTTCAGGTTCTTCGCTAAATCGTCCGATTGTCACATGCAGATCCTTGCTTTCGATTTCTAGCGTAGTGGCAAGGTAATAACTTGCAGCCCGTAAAGAGACCGGACGGATCTGTTTATCGCCTTCACGGCAAGCGACAAAATACGCTTCGGGCAACAATAAATCGATACCGCATCCAGGTAAAAGGCGACTGATATTCGGCGTTACCTGCGCCTGCCAATGTTCGAGTGCGACGGCCTTTTTCATCGCGGTGCTGGCTGTGCCGATGGTGGTAACGCTGGCAGCGCCCGGTTGCCAGCAAAAGAACGCATGCCCGGTCGGGACTACCAGCGTGGCTAGTAAATAGCGGGTGTCGGCTAAAAATGGCGCAGTTTCAGGTGCATTAGGTGGATTGGTAACGATTGTTCCTGTGAGCGCCGCCTGCGTCATACGCTGCATCAATGTGTAGGTGTCAGCGTGGGAGCGCGGCAACTGATCTATGGCGTACAAGGTAGGCATGAGTGCGACGAGGACGCCAGGGGCCAGTATGTGCGCGTGCAAATGGCTAGTCAGTGTGGTGACCATGTCGGGTGGCACGTTTCCGGATGCAATGGAAAATCGGGTCCATGCCAATATTGGCATTGCGACTAAAAGGGTATCGTATTGAATCCCATTTTGCTCAATCACGGACGATTCGCTACAGGCTTCCACTGCATCCATCAAAGCATCATAAGCGTCGGCCTGGTCCGGGAATAATTGTTCTAGTGCGCTGTCGATTGGTTCTTGATGATGGCCCTTCAAGAGTTTATTCAGATGAGTATCGATATCGTGTTCCCAAGCACGTTGTTCCATACGACTAGAGGCAAGTACAAGGGCTTGTGCGAGTTCAGTCAGTCGGTGGCTGTCAGCGGAGAACTTACGAGGTGATTTAGACGGACGGCGCATAGAGGTGTTTGATACTTAGCGTGTTGAATGAGGCAGCAGACTGCCGAATTGAATACTTCTATTGTAGTGGAGTATGCATGCAGGGACGAAAAAAAACGCCGGACCAAGTAAATAGTCCGGCGTTTTTTGCTGTCAGTACGCTTTAAATCCAGCCTACTATACCGAAGCAGGGTTCTTTAGAGTAACAAGTAACCCGGCCAATTTCAGATAATCTAATTCAGATTATTTTAGGCAGCCAATAACTGACGCAACACGAATGGCAGAATACCGCCATGCTTGTAGTAGTCAACTTCGATTGGTGTATCGATGCGTAACAGAACCGTGACTTCCTGGATGTCGCCATTTGCACGATGTATCACAAGTGTTGCATCTTGTTGTGGCTTGATTTCTCCATCGATACCCTTAAGGTCGAAAGTCTCATCGCCTGTAATGCCAAGTGTATCAACGCTGTCGGTACCTAGGAACTGCAATGGCAACACGCCCATGCCGACCAGATTCGAACGGTGAATACGCTCAAACGAACGCGCGAAAACTGCTTTTACGCCTAGTAGTTGTGTACCTTTAGCTGCCCAGTCACGCGACGAACCTGTACCGTATTCTTCGCCAGCGAAGACCATGGTCGGAACGCCATCATGGACGTATTGCATCGCAGCATCGTAAATTGACATCTCTACAGCGGCTGGTTGATGCAGTGTAATGCCGCCTTCAACACGTGAACCGTCTGGCATTGCCGGAATCATCAAATTTTTGATACGCACGTTGGCAAAAGTGCCGCGCATCATGATTTCATGGTTTCCACGACGTGAACCGTAGGAGTTGAAGTCGGCTTTCAAGACACCGTTTTCAGCTAACCATTTACCAGCTGGGCTGGATTCTTTGATCGCACCGGCTGGTGAGATGTGGTCGGTTGTGATGGAGTCGCCGAATACGCCCAATGCCCGCGCGCCAGTGATGCCAGTAGCAGCTGGCTTTGGTTCCATAGTGAAATCTTGGAAGAATGGAGGCTCGGCAATGTACGTCGAAGTTGGCCAGTTATAGACTTCCCCTTGGGCTACGCCCTTGATGCCTTCCCACAACTTGCCAGGTGCGCCTTTGACGTCTGCGTAGTTTGCCTTGAAAGTCTTGGCATTCATCGCAAATTTCATGAGCTTGGCAACTTCTTGCGAAGTCGGCCAGATATCGCCAAGATAGATGTCTTTGGCTTTACCATCTTTGCCTTTGCCACGGCCAACTGGCTCAGTCATCAGATCGCGTGTCATGTTACCGGCAATGGCGTATGCCACGACCAACGGTGGCGATGCCAGAAAGTTGGAGCGAATGTTCGGGTGAATCCGTGCTTCGAAGTTACGGTTGCCGGACAAAATTGCTGACGCAACGACGTCGTTTTTGACAATCGCTTCGTTCATCGCCGGCGTCAAATCACCTGCGTTACCTATACAAGTGGTGCAACCGTATGCGGTGACACCAAAGCCCAGCTTTTCCAGGTACGGAAGCAGACCGGCAGCGGTCAGGTATTCAGTCACAACACGTGAACCAGGTGCTAGCGAGGTCTTGATGTGCGGTGAGACTTTGAGACCCGCTTCAACTGCTTTTTTAGCCAGCAGACCAGCCGCCAGCATGACGCTTGGGTTAGATGTGTTAGTACATGAAGTAATCGCGGCGATCAATACATCGCCGTTCATCAGGCCGACGCCGTCGGTGTTGACGTATTTAGCGTCAAGATCTTCTGCTTTTTTGTTGAATCCACTTTCTGCAGCAGACTTACTGAATAGTTCAGCGAAGTTATTTTTTACATTGCCAATTTCGATACGATCTTGTGGACGTTTCGGACCCGCCAATGATGGTGCAACTGTTCTCAAATCAAGTTCGATGACAGTGGTGTAATCGATGTCGCCTTCTTTTGGAATGCCGAACAATTTTTGCGCGCGGAAATAGCCTTCGAAAGCTGAGATTTCTGCCTTGCTGCGGCCAGTGCCCTTGAAGTAGTCAAGCGTTGCTTCGTCGACTGGGAAGAAACCCATCGTTGCGCCATATTCTGGTGCCATGTTGGCGATAGTTGCGCGATCAGTCAGGCTGAGGGACGCTGTGCCTTCGCCGAAGAACTCAACAAATTTGCCAACAACTTTTGCTTTACGCAGTAGTTCTGTGATGGTCAGGACCAAGTCAGTCGCAGTACAACCTTCGCGCAATTGGCCGACCAGATTGACGCCGACGACATCTGGTGTCAGGAAATATACTGGCTGACCGAGCATACCGGCTTCTGCTTCAATACCGCCAACGCCCCAGCCGACTACGCCGATACCGTTAATCATGGTGGTGTGGGAATCAGTACCGACTAATGTATCTGGATAAAATACGTCACCCTTTTTATGCACACCGCGTGCTAGATATTCCAGGTTAACCTGGTGGACGATACCAAAACCTGGAGGAACGACGCCGAACGTATCAAAGGCTTGCATGCCCCATTTCATGAACTGGTAGCGCTCATTATTGCGCTGGAATTCCAGTTTCATATTGAGGTCGAGTGCTTTCTTTTCGCGGAAATGATCGATCTGTACGGAATGGTCAACGACCAGATCAACCGGCACCAACGGCTCAATATTCTTCGGGTCTTTACCGAGTTGTGCGGCAACGTTACGCATAGCAGCCAAGTCAGCCAGCAGCGGGACGCCGGTGAAATCTTGCAGTACAACACGAGAGACGACGAACGGAATTTCTTCTGTACGCGCGCCAGTTGCGTTCCACGCAGCTAATTGGCGGACATGTTCTTCCGTTACTTTCTTGCCGTCGCAATTACGCAGCACTGATTCCAGCACGATACGGATGGAGACCGGAAGGCGTGAAATGTTGATGCCAAGTTTCTTTTCAAGTGCAGGCAAGGAATAAAATTTGCCTTTCTTGGTATCGGAAATTTTAAATTCCTTGAGGGTGTTCAACGTGTTGCGTGACATGGTTTCTCCTTGATTTACAATCTGAGTAAAACGGTACTTGGTACTTAGCTTAAGTTGCTTTTTGGGACGGTTTGAATAGGTAATTGACATCGATTTTTAACGCAAAATTTATTGTACTGCGCGTCAAAAACGTCAACTTCTTACACACATATTTTTTCACTTTCAAAAATACCAAAAAGATACTTTGAATGCTGCTGTACCACTTACAAAATGATAGGACAATGTAATAGGACAAGAGCGCGACACAACCATGGCTGCTCTTCATGAGTTAGCCATGATGATCGTCGTAGCCCGGTATGCGGGTGTATTACTGCATTTTAATTCTATTAACCGTGCACTGGCTCAGCTATTAGGTTAGCCGCCGGTGCTGCCGCAGGAGCCACATTTTGCTCCGGCGATTTACATTCGTTGGCCAATTGCTGTCCTTTTTTAGAATCGAGCAGCATGCCTTTTGCCGGAATGCCGATCCATACCAAGCCATATTTGTGATTTTCAAATCGGTCTGCACCAGTCGTCGTCGCTACATTGGTTAGACGATGCAGGGTTTTTCCCCAACGTAATGCAATGTGTTTGGGGTCTGCGGCGTTGCGATAAATGGTTAATTTATTTCCCAGTTCGCAGTTGTATTCGACCGCCACGGCGACTTTGATATCGGGAGTGCCTTCATCTTCACCGTCGTCCACTTCTGCTGCAGGGATGGCTTTCTTGCCGGTATTTTTCTTGGCAACTTTTTTCTTCACTACTTTTTTCGTTGCTGCTGGTTGACCTGTAGTGGTTTGTGCGATGGATGTTAATGGTGCCGTTATCATCAAGCTAGCGCACAGCAAGCTAAGAATAGAGAGAGTTTTTTTCATATTGTCTGAACTGTTGGTTGGGCAGTTATTAATTACATCAATGGGCGCGCTACAATATTAGTAAGCTAAAAAAAGTGCAATGTTTAATTCGTAAATAAACTATTAGCAAGCGGCGGCAGTACTACGCCATTGTTTTTCGCTCGCTGTAAAACGGTCCAATAATACCGATAGCTGGCACGATCATGCAATGTGCCGAGATGCTGGATTGGACCCCAATCCGCCTTTTGGGCGGCAAGTAAAATGTGAGTCGCGTCGCTCACTTCTGACTCGGTTGGAGAAAATGCGCCCAAAATGAAGCGTATTTGCTGCGGATGGATACTCCACATCCGCGTGTAACCGAATGCCATTCTGGCGCGATGGGCATCGTCTGCGACGACTGCGCTGTCGTGTATCTCTGTCGTGACGTTATGCGAAGGGGTTTTGCCGTGTGCATGACAGGCGGCAGATATCTCAAGCTTGGCGCGCGTCACCAAAGCGTGGGTGAACTGACCCGGTGAACGCATAGCAGCGCCGGGAATTGCGCCGTAATGGGATGAAACAAAATCCATAATTCCAAACGACAGCGACTCAACCTGGGGAAGGGCAGCGATCGCTGCGACATCGGCAAGCGCGCCGTGAGTTTCAATCAGAACATGGACTGGTAAAGTCTCGCGGCCAGCGCGTTGACTATGGTGATTGATCAGATCGATAGCGGTGCTGACATCGGCAAGGCTTTCCACCTTGGGGACCATCAGGTAGGCAAGAGTCGCCGCTTTCCGGCAAATAATCTCTACATCTTGCTCGAAAAAACTACTGCTGATGTCATGGACGCGCGCACCGATACGGTTAAACCGATTGTCGGCACTCGCAATAACCTCTGATACCAATCGTGCATGAGCAGCCTCATTACCGGCAGCCGCACCATCTTCGCAATCGAACGTAATATCAAATACCGGGCCTAGGTCGTGTTGAAGCGAGACCGATTTGCGCATGAGCTTTTCTGAACCGGCGTAATGGTCACACGCCGGCAATAAGACCGGTGGATGTTTGCCTAGGAATAAAACCTCGGTAGGATTCATACGACTTAGCTTGACTTAAATGAACTCAATTAGGGGTATTGCCAGCGAGTTGCAATAACGATGCGATAATTTTTAACAGCGATCAAATTGCTATTTATTTAAAACATCATACGGCTACTAACAACTAAATATAACTAACTATTTATGATAATTACTACAGATGGTTCTTATTTCTCAAGTTAATTCTTGGTTCTTGGTTCTTTTATTCTTATTACAGTAAACAATTTCTGTGTATCAAACTATGTGTATCAATGCGCTTGAAACAACTGACGAAGGCAAATCTGAAAAATGTTGCCCGCATCAGTTTTGCAGCATGCGACCGGTTAAAGATCGCACGTTTTAATGCACCAGATTAGCCAACCAAATGTTTAACGCCTTCACGCTCTTCCAACAGTTCGTTCAACGTGACGTTGATACGCTCTTGAGAGAATGCGTCGATTTCCAAGCCTTGAACGATGGTGTATTCGCCGTTTTCGGTCGTCACTGGGAAGCCGAAAATAGTGCCTTCCGGAATGCCATATGAACCGTCCGATGGGACACCCATGGTAGTCCATTTGCCGTTGGTGCCAAGGACCCAGTCACGCACATGATCAATTGCTGCGTTGGCTGCCGATGCTGCCGACGATAAACCACGTGCTTCAATAATGGCGGCGCCGCGCTTACCAACTGTTGGCAAGAAAACGTCTTTATTCCACTCATGATCATTGATCAAATCTTTTACCGACTGGCCGTCAACTGTCGCGTAGCGATAGTCAGCGTACATCGTTGGTGAGTGATTACCCCAAACGAACATTTTTTCAATAGAGGCGACTGGCTTGCCGGACTTAGCCGCGACTTGCGACAATGCACGGTTATGATCTAGACGCAGCATTGCAGTGAAGTTTTTCGCTGGCAGGTTAGGTGCCGATTTCATCGCGATGTAAGCGTTAGTGTTAGCTGGATTGCCAACGACCAATACTTTCACATTGCGTGAGGCGACTGCATCCAGAGCTTTACCTTGAACGGTAAAAATTTGCGCATTGGCTTCGAGCAGATCCTTACGCTCCATGCCAGGGCCGCGAGGACGTGCGCCGACTAGTAGGGCGACGTCGATATCCTTAAACGCGGTTAGCGGATCACTATGTGCAGTAACGCCAGCCAGTAACGGGAATGCGCAATCGTCGATTTCCATAATGACGCCCTTTAGTGCTTTTTGGGCTTTTTCGTCAGGAATTTCTAGCAATTGCAAAATGACCGGTTGGTCTTTGCCGAGCAAGTCGCCGTTGGCGATGCGAAATAAAAGGGAATAACCGATTTGACCAGCTGCGCCGGTTACGGCAACACGCATTGGGGTTTTAGCCATGTTGAATCTCCAGAGTGGTGATGAAAAGCGTAATCTGTATACCTGATCTACTATGATACCGTCGAAAACAGCGTGCGTCAGTTTGTTTTAGCGAACAGCTTATAGCCAATATCAATGCTGACGGACGACGAAAGCAGTGATAAGCAAAAAAAATCAGAAGCAGCAACGTTTATCAGATATTTTATTGGTCAGATGTTTCCTGTGACCAAAAGCAGCCAATAAACAAATAACCTCAATCTAATAACGGTTTCCCGCGAGTGTAGGCGCGTGAAGTTGGTCTGTCAATGACTATCTTATATCTTATATAAGACATCTTACCAAGAGATTTTGTGCTGGACTATATGGGTGTTTATGTGTTGAAATCGTAAGTTATGAGTTCCATCCCATCCAATATGATTAGCACTGATCCAGTCAACGTCGGCAGTGCTGTCGTCCCTGCAGCATCCCCAACCTTTAGTCCGCTCTATCAGCAAATTAAAGCACTTATTATGCTGCGCTTACAGTCGGGAGAGTGGAAGCCGGGCGAACTTATTCCCAGCGAGGTAGAGCTAGGGAACAGATTCAAGGTAAGTCAAGGAACTGTCCGTAAAGCGATCGACGAATTAGCCGCAGAAAACTTAGTGGTGAGACGTCAGGGAAAAGGTACTTTTGTTGCGACGCACCACGAAGACAAGGCGCAATTTAGATTTTTGCGTTTAATGCCTGACGATGGACAGCCTAAGCCGGCCGATAAAAGAGTTATTGAGCTTAAGCGTTTACGCGCTCCGGCGGAAATTGCACGCCTCCTAAACATGAAATCCGGAGATTCGGTAGTATTCGTCAAGCGCGTTATGTCATTTGAGGGTGCGCCGACAATACTTGAGGAGTTATGGTTGCCTGGCGCGATATTCAAGAGCTTAACCCTGGAGCGGCTAGTTGAATATCGTGGGCCCATGTATGGCTTGTTTGAGACTGAATTTGCTACACGAATGATTCGCGCCACTGAGCAAATACGTGCTGCGAGCGCGGATACGGAAGTGGCACAATTACTGTCTGTGCCGCCGATGTCACCGTTATTAAGTGTCGAGCGCGTGTCGTTCACGTATGGCGACAAACCGGTGGAAGTTAGGCGTGGGCTGTATGTTACTGATCGCCATCACTATCAGAATGAATTGAGTTAAGTGTGTTTTAGGGAAGTCGGCGCAGTGTAATACCGACTAAATCGGTGTGGAAAAAGCGAGCAATACAATAAATAGGGGCGCAATTTCACCGAATAGCAGGTTGTCGTAAGATGCTAGATTGGAATGATATTTAAAGGCTTTATGACTAAATTAACTCTGCCAATTAGATGATAATTGGATTTTTCTGAGGTAATTTTGCTGAATACTTAAGAACTAATGGTGTGCTGCACCAAAATAAGCGAAAATCACGCAATTGTTTTAAAACTGAGGAGAACCCCCGTTATGTCTGATGCCGAAGCCGAAAAAAATCAGCGGCCACAATTTCGTAACATTCACATAAGTCAAATTATTGGATATCGCTTGCCTTTGGCAGGTTTTATTTCGATTTTGCACCGTATTAGCGGCTTGTTGATGTTTTTGTTATTGCCTTTCATTCTGTTCCTGCTTGACACAAGTCTGGTGTCTGAAGGTTCATTTGAATACTTCAAGGGCATTACATCCAACTGGTTCGTCAAATTGATTATCCTGGCGCTGTCATGGGCATATCTGCATCACTTCTGCGCTGGTATTCGTCATCTGGTCATGGATAACCATGTCGGCCTCGACAAGGATAGCGCCCGCAAATCCGCAGTCGGCGTATTTGCAATTAGCTTGCCGCTGGCGCTAGTGGTCGCGTTAAAACTGTTCGGAGCATTCTAAAAATGGCGAATAATAATATTGGGGCTAAGCGCTTAGTCGTTGGTGCACATTACGGTTTGCGTGACTGGCTTGCGCAACGCGCTACCGCAGTTGTAATGGCGATTTATACCGTTATTCTGTTGATCTCCTTTTTGACCGCAAGCGATTTTAGTTATCAAGGTTGGGCGGGATTATTCTCGCACCAGTGGTTTAAGCTGGCGACTTTCGTCGCGCTGGCAGCACTGTTTTTTCACGCATGGATTGGCGTGCGTGATATCTGGATGGATTACGTTAAGCCGGTTGCTCTGCGACTGGTATTGCAAGTTGCCACAATTTTGTGGCTAGTCGGTTGTGCCGGATGGGCGGCGCAGATTTTGTGGAGAGTGTAATCGTGGCAGCTATTAAACCCACAATTCCTACACGCCGCTTTGATGCGGTAATCGTTGGTGCCGGTGGTTCCGGTATGCGTGCTTCGCTACAGTTGGCGGAAGCTGGTTTAAATGTCGCCGTTTTGTCTAAAGTTTTCCCTACGCGCTCGCATACAGTTGCAGCGCAGGGCGGTATCGGTGCCTCTCTGGGAAACATGTCAGAGGACAATTGGTACTGGCACATGTTTGACACAGTCAAGGGTTCTGATTACTTAGGTGATCAGGACGCTATTGAGTTTATGTGTCGCGAAGCGGCGAAAGCCGTGTACGAACTAGAGCATTTGGGTATGCCATTCGACCGTAACGCTGACGGTACGATTTATCAGCGTCCGTTCGGTGGTCATTCGGCTCACTTCGGTGAAAAACCGGTCGCCCGTGCCTGTGCTGCAGCTGACCGTACCGGTCATGCATTGTTGCATACGTTATATCAGCGTAATGTTCGCGCCAAGACCCACTTCTTCGTTGAGTGGATGGCGATTGATTTGGTGAAAGACGCTGACGGCGACGTACTCGGAGTACTTGCTCTTGAGATGGAGACTGGCGAGATCATGATGCTGGAAGCCAAGACAACTGTCATGGCAACTGGTGGTGCTGGCCGTATCTGGGCGGCGTCAACTAATGCATTTATCAATACCGGTGATGGTATGGGTATGGTGGCGCGTGCTGGCATTCCGTTGGAAGATATGGAGTTTTGGCAGTTTCACCCAACCGGTGTTGCCGGTGCTGGTGTGTTGATTACTGAAGGCGTTCGGGGTGAAGGTGGTATTCTCATCAATTCCGAAGGTGAGCGTTTCATGGAGCGTTATGCTCCAACATTGAAGGATCTGGCACCACGTGACTTCGTGTCGCGGTCAATGGACCAGGAAATTAAAGAAGGTCGCGGTTGCGGTCCTAATAAAGATCACCTGATGCTGGATCTTCGCCACATTGGCGCTGAGACCATCAAAAAGCGCCTTCCATCCATCCTTGAAATCGGTCACAAGTTTGCCAACGTCGATGCGCTTAAAGAGCCTATCCCGGTCGTACCAACGATCCATTATCAAATGGGTGGTATTCCGACTAACGTTTATGGTCAGGTAGTAGTGCCGAAAGATGGCATTCCTAACGCGATTGTAAATGGCTTGTATGCGATTGGCGAATGTGCCTGCGTATCGGTGCACGGTGCTAATCGACTGGGTACTAACTCACTGCTGGATCTGGTTGTATTTGGTCGCGCAGCCGGTAACCATATTGTTGACAGCAAGCTAAAAGAGCGCAGCAATAAACCTCTTCCTGCTGATGCAACCGACGCTTCTATGGCGCGTGTCGCAAAACTGGAAACAAGCACAGGTACTGAGCGCGTACAAGATGTTGCCAATGATATCCGTAAGACGATGCAGCACTATTGTGGCGTGTTTCGGACGGATGAATTGCTCCAGCAAGGTTACAAAGAAATTATGATCCTTGATGAGCGTCGCAAGAATGTCTCGTTCAAAGATAAGTCGATGGTTTTCAACACTGCGCGGGTTGAAGCACTTGAACTCGATAACATGATCGAAGTAGCCAAGGCAACTATTACGGCCGCCGCTGCCCGTAAGGAGTCACGCGGCGCTCACGCGCATCGAGATTACGAAAAGCGCGACGATGAGAACTGGATGAAGCACTCGTTGTGGTACTCCGAAGGTAATCGTCTCGATTACAAACCGGTGATTACCAAGCCCCTGACGGTTGATACGTTCAAGCCAAAACCACGTACTTTCTAATAAGGTCTAGCCATGTCACGTACAGTTAAATTTAAAATCTATCGCTACGATCCGGACAAGGATACAAAGCCTTACATGCAAGACCTGACGGTTGAACTATTGCCGACGGATAAGATGTTACTTGATGCATTGCAACGTATCAAGGCAGATGTTGATGATTCGTTGTCACTCCGTCGCTCATGTCGTGAAGGCGTTTGTGGTTCTGATGCCATGAATATCAACGGCAAAAATGGTTTGGCGTGTACAACTAATTTGAATGAATTGTCTGAGCCGATCATCCTAAGGCCGTTACCAGGCTTGCCGGTGATTCGCGATCTGATCGTTGATATGACGCAGTTCTTCAAACAATACGATTCAGTTAAGCCATACCTGATCAACAACAGTATTCCGCCGGAAAAAGAACGTTTGCAGACCCCAGAGCAGCGTGAAGAGCTAGATGGCTTGTACGAGTGTATTCTTTGTGCTTGCTGTTCTACGTCTTGTCCGTCATTTTGGTGGAATCCAGACAAGTTTGTCGGTCCGGCTGGTTTGTTACAAGCTTACCGTTTTATCGCTGATAGTCGCGATGAGGCTACTGGTGAGCGCTTGGATAACCTGGAAGATCCGTATCGTTTATTCCGGTGTCGTTCAATCATGAATTGCGTTGATGTTTGCCCTAAGGGATTGAACCCTAATGCAGCAATCGGCAAGATTAAAGAACTGATGGTTCGTCGCGCGGTATAAATAGTATAAGCACTATCAGTCGATGATTCGTCTATGACGGATCATCGTAACTGGAAGGTGAGTCGACAATTAAGAAACAACATTGTTTTGAATTGCAGTCTAAGCAAAGCCGATCAGACACAAAGTGAGGATGCTGCAGGTTATTCACGCAAAGTTTTTTTGTATTTTTTACGAGAAGACCATTTGGGCTGCTCAGTCACAGAACACACTATGTGTGCCTGACACAAGGTTTCAAAAACAACTTCATATTGTCACTTGTCTGGTTCGCAGTAACTGCTGCGGGATAAAGTTTACATCGACAGTGGTTTAACATTGCCATTGCACTAATTGGAATCAAGTAAATCATGACCATCACCCACCAGGACGACCCAGCAAAGCGCGCAAGATTGCGCTGGCGCGCGCGGCGCGGTCTTTTGGAAAATGATTTAATTCTCACCAGATTTTTGGATGCAAATGAGTCAACCATGACGGACGTTGATGTCGATGCCTTCACGCGATTGATGGACTTATCCGACGGTGATCTGATGAATTTGCTGATGGGACGCAACGAGGCCGAGGGCGAAGTGGATTTGCCTCAGGTTCATGCTTTGGTAGCGCGATTACGCGTAATCTGAGCAAAGATAAACCCGCCATTGACCATATTGTCAGTGTGATGCATAAGCCAGCATGCGGCGAAGCAGTGCGTATAAACGTATTTTATTTTTGATTCAAGCATTACCTGCTAAAGAGGGAAGAGCCATGACCAACGCTGAAACGAAAGCCACACTATCATTTTCTGATGGTAGCCCATCGATCGATTTTCCAATCTACAAAGGGACCGTGGGTCCTGAAGTTATCGATATCCGTAAGTTATATGGTGCGACCGGCAAGTTTACTTATGACCCCGGTTTTATGTCGACCGCTGCATGTAATTCATCGATTACCTATATCGATGGCGACAAGGGCGAACTACTTTATCGCGGTTACCCGATTGAGCAATTAGCTGTAAATTGCGATTTTCTGGAAACGTGTTATTTGCTTCTGAATGGTGAATTGCCAACAGCAGAAGAAAAAGAAACCTTTGACGCAACCGTGACGACACACACCATGGTCCACGAACAAATGCAATTTTTCTTCCGTGGTTTCCGTCGCGATGCGCATCCTATGGCTGTATTGGTTGGCACAGTGGGCGCGTTGTCTTCGTTTTATCATGATTCGCTAGACATTACTGACCCGCGTCACCGTGAAGTTTCGGCTATTCGTTTGATCGCCAAGTTGCCAACGCTAGTCGCAATGGCCTACAAATATAACGTCGGACAACCGTTTGTATATCCACGTAACGATTTGTCGTACAGCGCAAACTTCATGCACATGATGTTCTCAACGCCATGCGCAGAGTACAAAGTCAGCGACGTTCTGGTTCGTGCCCTCGATCGTATTTTGATCTTGCACGCTGATCACGAGCAAAATGCTTCGACATCAACAGTGCGTCTGGCTGGTTCAAGCGGCGCAAATCCGTTTGCCTGTATCGCTGCTGGTATTGCTTGTTTGTGGGGCCCAGCACACGGCGGCGCGAACGAAGCTGCACTCAATATGCTGAAAGAAATCGGTACCGTCGATAATATTCCTGAATTCGTAAGACAAGTTAAGGACAAAAACTCGACTGTTAAGCTGATGGGCTTTGGTCATCGTGTCTACAAAAACTACGATCCACGTGCCAAGTTGATGCGTGAAACTTGCTACGAAGTGTTGGCAGAGTTGGGATTGGAAAACGATCCTTTATTCAAGCTAGCCATGGCGCTAGAAAAAGTCGCGCTAGAAGACGAATATTTTGTCTCTCGCAAACTTTATCCGAATGTTGACTTCTATTCAGGTATCGTTCAATCAGCATTGGGCATTCCAGTTTCTCTATTTACCGGAATCTTCGCAATGGCGCGTACTGTAGGTTGGATCGCGCAATGGAACGAAATGATCTCGGACCCTGAGCAAAAAATTGGTCGTCCGCGCCAATTATTTATCGGTTCTCCGACTCGCGATGTCGTGTCAATCGAAAGTCGTACTGCAAGTAAGTAATGTAAATATCAAAAAAGCGAATCGAATGATTCGCTTTTTTTGTATTGTTGAATAGGAGTTATGCTATTCTACTGCATCAATAGTTTTGATCGCGTTTGCAACGGATAGCTTCAGGTTTTGTATTGCGTCCTTAATTGAAGTGGCAAAGATGACAAAATTGCAAAGTGTGAGCACACGTTTAGAACTAATTGCGTTAGTTGAAAAGAATACAGTAATAAGAAGTTGTAATTTGATCCCTTCCCCACAACTTGATGTGCAATCCGCTAACCGGTCAGGCCGTGTCGCGGAAGGTTTTGTTAACCCGCTAATCTCGCGAAACGCGAAGAAAGGTGAGCAATATGATGCAGCAATATGGCTCCAATTCGTATCTCTTCGGAGGTAACGCACCGTACATTGAAGAACTGTACGAGTCGTACCTTGATAATCCCGGATCTGTTTCAGATAACTGGCGTGCGTACTTTGACGCCATGCAACATGTGCCTGCCGTCGATGGCACAGATAAGCCCGATGTAGCGCATGCAACGGTCGTAGCATCATTTGCCGAACGCGCAAAGCAAGGTCCAATTCGGACAATTTCCGCTTCAGCTGATGCTGAAATGGGACGTAAACGCGTAGCCGCAACTCAGCTAATCGCTGCATATCGTTACCTCGGTTCGCGCTGGGCCAATCTAGATCCGCTGCAGCGCCAAGAACGTTTGGCTATTCCTGAGCTGGATCCGACGTTCTATGGATTTACTGATGCGGACATGGACATTGTGTTCAACATCAGCAATACCTATTTCGGCACAGAGACCTCTACGCTTCGCGATCTGTTGAATTCATTGCGCGATACTTATTGCCGTTCGATTGGCGCTGAGTATATGTACGTTAGTGACCCAACTGAAAAGCGCTGGATACAAGAACGTCTCGAGTCGACTCGCTCTGCACCGACGCTGACGGTTGAAAAGAAAAAACACATTCTTGAACGTTTGACAGCTGCTGAAGGTTTGGAGCGCTATCTACACACACGTTATGTCGGACAAAAGCGTTTCTCACTAGAGGGCGGCGAAAGTTTTATCGTTTCACTCGATGAAACGATTCAACGCGGCGGCGAAAAAGGTATCCAGGAAATCGTTATCGGTATGGCCCATCGTGGCCGCCTTAACGTTCTGGTCAATACTTTGGGCAAAATGCCGCAAGAATTGTTTGCCGAGTTTGAAGGTAAGCACGGCGATGATTTGCCTGCCGGTGACGTAAAGTACCATCAAGGTTTTTCATCGGACATCACTAGCCCAGGCGGCCCTGTCCATCTGTCGCTGGCGTTTAATCCATCGCATCTTGAGATCGTCAACCCAGTGGTCGAGGGATCGGTCAAGGCACGTATGGAACGTCGTGGCGACAAAGACGGCGCGCAAGTTTTGCCAATCCTGGTGCATGGCGATGCCGCATTTGCAGGGCAAGGCGTTGTAATGGAAACGTTAAACCTGGCGCAAACTCGCGGTTACGGCACCGGTGGTACTGTTCACATCGTCATTAACAATCAGATTGGCTTTACTACTTCCGATCCACGCGACTCACGTTCGACGCTGTATTGCTCAGACGTGGTCAAGATGATTGAAGCACCTGTTCTTCACGTCAATGCGGATGATCCAGAAGCAGTTGTTTTCGCAACTCAGATCGCCCTTGACTATCGCGTTGAGTTTAAAAAAGACATTGTTGTGGACATCATCTGCTTCCGCAAACTTGGCCATAACGAACAAGATACACCAGCATTGACACAACCGCTGATGTACAAAAAGATTGCACAGCATCCGGGTACGCGTAAAGTGTATGCCGACAAATTGACCGCACAAGGCACAATTGAAGCCGGTGAGGGCGATGCTATGGTCAAGGCCTATCGCGATGCGATGGATGCAGGTAAGCACACAATCGACCCTGTCATTACCAATTTTAAGAGCAAGTATGCCGTTGATTGGTTGCCGTTCTTAAATCGCAAATGGACCGACGCTGCCGATACTGCTGTGCCAATGACTGAACTGAAACGTTTAGCTGCGCGCATTACAAAGGTGCCGGATGATTTTAAAGTCCACGCGCTGGTCGAAAAAGTGCTCAATGATCGTGCGACTATGGGCCGCGGCGAACTCAACCTTGACTGGGGTATGGGCGAGCATCTGGCCTATGCGTCTCTGGTGTCTTCCGGTTATACGATTCGCTTAACCGGGCAAGATGCCGGTCGCGGTACTTTCGTACATCGTCACGCAGTATTGCATGATCAAAATCGTGAGCGTTGGGATGCCGGTAGTTATATTCCGCTGCAAAATGTCTCTGATCAGCAAGCGCCTTTCAATGTTATTGACTCTGTATTATCTGAAGAAGCGGTTCTGGGATTTGAGTACGGTTATTCGACAGCAGAACCGAATACTTTAACGATTTGGGAAGCGCAATTCGGCGATTTTGCCAACGGTGCACAAGTTGTTATTGACCAATTCATCAGCTCCGGCGAAGTGAAATGGGGGCGTGCGTCAGGGTTAGTAATGATGCTGCCACATGGCTATGAAGGCCAGGGACCGGAACACTCGTCGGCACGTCTCGAGCGCTTCTTGCAATTATGTGCAGATAACAACATGCAGGTTGTTCAGCCGACTACTTCAGCGCAGATTTTCCATTTGCTGCGCCGTCAGATGATTCGTCTGTTCCGCAAGCCGCTCATTATCATGACGCCGAAATCATTGCTGCGTAATAAGGATGCCGGTTCGCCTTTGTCTGATTTGGCAAAGGGTTCATTCCAGACCGTCATCGGTGAAGTTGATGACAAGATCGATGCTAAAAAGGTGAAGCGTATCATCGCTTGTTCTGGCAAGATTTATTACGATCTGGTTAATGCGCGTAAAGAACGCGGCCAAGCCGACGTCGCTATTATTCGTCTGGAACAACTGTATCCGTTCCCGCACAAGGCATTTGCAGCTGAATTGAAGCAATTTCCAAACTTTAATGAATTGGTTTGGGCGCAAGACGAGCCGCAAAACCAAGGTGCGTGGTTGCAGATTCAACATAATATTTTTGAAAATCTGGGTGATGGTCAAAAGCTTGCTTATGCAGGTCGTCCAGCCAGTGCATCGCCTGCCGTGGGTTACTACGACAAGCATTACGCGCAACTAAAAACATTGCTTGATACTGCATTTTCAAAGCTTAAGGGCTTTGTTCTTACCAAATAACTGAAGCAAAGGCACGCCACAAACAAGGCGTGCCGGATGCAAAACCCATACGGAGAATTCCATGGCACTTATAGAAGTTAAAGTCCCCCAACTTTCAGAATCTGTCGCTGAAGCAACCCTGTTGCAATGGCATAAAAAAGTAGGCGATCCAGTCGCACGCGATGAGAACCTAATCGATATTGAAACAGATAAAGTGGTGCTGGAATTGCCAGCGCCAAATGATGGCGTAGTCGTACAAATTGTGGAGCCGGATGGCGCTACTGTTGTTGCAGGTCAGATCATCGCGATTATCGATACTGATGCAGCAGCTAAAGTAAGCCCGATGGAAGTAACGCCGATACCGGTGCCGCAACCTGGCCATGCAACGACACCTGTTGCCGCCCCAGAACTTGCAAGCACCTCCGCAGCGGGTATTGCTATGCCGGCAGCAGCCAAGTTACTTTCGGAAAATAACCTTTCAGCAACGCAGGTCGCAGGTAGCGGCAAAGATGGTCGCGTAACTAAAGGTGATGTGCTGACAACGTTGGCAGCGAAGCCAGCCACGCCAGCACCAGCGGTTGCAGCTCCGGCTGCTAAACCAGCCTTGCAACAAGTTGCTGCGCCAAACAAAGCTAGCAAAGAAGAGCGTCCGGAAGAGCGCGTGCCGATGAGCCGCTTGCGCGCGCGTATCGCTGAACGTTTACTGCAATCGCAAGCGACTAACGCAATCTTGACTACATTCAATGAAGTCAACATGCAACCTGTTATCGATTTACGGACCAAGTACAAAGATAAATTTGAAAAAGAGCACGGCGTTAAGCTTGGGTTCATGTCCTTCTTTGTCAAAGCAGCTGTCGCAGCGTTGAAGAAATACCCTGTCGTTAATGCTTCCGTTGACGGTAACGATATTTTGTACCATGGCTATTTTGATATTGGTATCGCCGTTGGTTCGCCACGTGGTTTGGTCGTCCCTGTGTTGCGTGATGCTGATCAAATGTCGATCGCGCAGATCGAAAAGAAAATTGGCGAGTTCGGTGCTAAAGCACGTGACGGCAAGCTGACAATGGAAGATCTGACCGGCGGTACTTTCTCAATCTCAAACGGTGGAACATTCGGATCGATGCTGTCGACGCCGATTATCAATCCTCCACAGTCTGCGATCTTGGGCGTTCATGCCACTAAGGACCGTGCTGTCGTTGAAAATGGCCAAATCGTTATTCGTCCGATGAACTATCTGGCAATGTCTTACGATCACCGTATCATCGACGGTCGTGAAGCAGTATTGGCATTAGTCGCTATCAAGGATGCGCTGGAAGATCCTGCACGCATGTTGCTGGACTTGTAATTTCTAAAAGTAATTGCGCTTTACTGCCTTTCGGTCAATACCTCATTGGAATTGACCGGAAGGCATGAAGTGGACTGCTTTACGTCATGTTGGTTGAATTAAATAAATTAGCGTACAAGTGGGGTAAACAACGGAATGACGATTTATTGCGATGTAAAAAATCTGCATCAAAGACGTGATTAAAAGACGTGATTATTAAAGAAGTAAGCATCAAAGTAAGCACCAAAGAAGTGAGCGGCAGTTATGCAATGCGTTGCCGCTAAGTTAGCCTTGGCTTTGTCGTAAGAAGTCGAAAAATACCGAATTTACCTGAAGTAGTGCGTGATGCCTTGTTGCCAAGAGCGCCGTAAAAGAACGAAGGAAAAACTATGAGTAAGCAATTTGACGTTATCGTTATCGGTGGCGGTCCTGGTGGTTATATCGCAGCAATTCGTGCTGCTCAACTTGGATTCAATACCGCTTGTATTGATGAGTGGAAAAACGCCAGTGGCGGTCCGGCACCAGGCGGAACCTGTACCAACGTTGGTTGTATCCCATCAAAAGCGTTGCTGCAATCTTCTGAACATTTCGAACATGCTGGCCACAGCTTCGCAGATCATGGTATCGATATCAAGGAACTAACCTTGAATTTGCCACAGATGTTGGCGCGTAAAGATACGGTCATTAAACAGAACAATGATGGCATTTTGTATTTGTTGAAAAAAAATAAAGTGACCTTTTTCCACGGACGTGGCTCTTTTGTTAAAGGCGACGCTAACGGTTACGAAATTAAGGTTGCTGGCAAGACCGAAGAGTCGATTAGCGGTAAGCACATCATTCTGGCAACGGGATCCAATGCGCGTGCATTGCCGGGCGCTGATTTTGACGAGAAATTGATTTTGTCCAACACTGGCGCGCTGACAATTGGCGCTGTACCGAAGAAACTCGGTGTTATTGGCGCTGGCGTCATCGGTCTTGAAATGGGAAGCGTCTGGCGTCGTCTGGGTGCAGAAGTCACCGTCCTGGAAGCGTTACCAGCTTTTCTTGGCGCAGTAGATGATCAAATCGCTAAAGAAGCAGCCAAACTGTTCGCCAAACAAGGGTTGAATATCAGTCTGGGTGTCAAGATTGGCTCTATCACTGCGGGCAAAAAAGAGGTCACGGTTGAGTATACCGATGCCAAAGGCGAAGCCCAAAAAGCCGTGTTCGACAAATTGATCATTTCAATCGGCCGCACACCTAATACCATTGGACTTAACGCTGAAGGCGTTGGCTTGCAACTGGATGAGCGCGGCTTCATCAATGTTGACGGTGATTGCAAAACTAACCTGGCAAACGTTTGGGCGGTCGGTGACGTGGTACGCGGCCCAATGCTCGCACACAAGGCCGAGGAAGAAGGTGTTGCTGTCGCGGAACGGATCGCGGGCCAACACGGTCATGTCAACTTCAATACGATTCCATGGGTTATTTACACGTCACCAGAAATCGCATGGGTTGGAAAAACCGAGCAGCAATTGAAAGCGGAAGGCGTTGCTTATAAAGCGGGCACATTCCCGTTCCTGGCGAATGGCAGGGCGCGCGCGCTGGGCGATACTGCCGGTATGGTGAAGTTTTTAGCTGATGCAAAAAGCGATGAAATTCTTGGTGTCCATATCATTGGACCGATGGCTTCGGAACTCATTTCTGAAGCAGTCGTAGCAATGGAATTCCGTGCTTCTGCCGAAGATATTGCACGTATTTGCCACGCACATCCGTCGTTGTCTGAGGCGACCAAAGAAGCTGCTCTGGCAGTTGATAAGCGCTCGCTCAACTTCTAAAGGAAATGACGATGCGTCATCTGACCCTGTTATCGATAGTTTTACTTGCTGGCTGCGCGACAACTGGGTCAGATAATGGTCGAATCCAGATCCAAACCAAATCGGATGGGCAGCCTTTGACCGCCGCTCGTTGCGTAGTCAAAACGGATGGTGGAACCTGGAACCTGACGACCCCAGCCGAAGTAGTGATATCGGCTGCAGACGGTGATTTACATGTTGACTGTAGTAAAAGAGGTTATCGGAGTGGGGTCATCATCTTTAAAGCGCCACCGGGGGCTGGCTTACCAAGTATGGGAGGTAGTGCTGCGGGTGGTGGTGGCATAGGCTTAGGTCAGGGGACCAGTTTTCCGACCAGTGTTGACAATAAAAATGGGGCCTATCCAAGCCAGATATCGGTTGAAATGGACCGACTATAGTTGCAAGAGTCGCAACATCTAAGTGTGGGTGAGCAATGGCTCGCCCATTTTTGTTTTACCCGGTCGTTCTGATAGCTAAGTATGGACGGGGGAGTTGAGCATGTGAGGTTGACAATCATGAACGTCCTAGAGTTTTATGAGCAGACGTTGAGGCAGCGTGGATTTACCTCTGATCCTGCACAGTTGCTGGCGGTCGAGCGGCTTCAGCAAGCTTATGATGAATGGGTGGCCTTCAAAGCGCAACGCTCGAATTCTTTGAAGCGACTAATTAATCGTCCTGACGTGCCGCGTGGTGTATACATGTGGGGTGGTGTCGGGCGCGGCAAATCGTTTCTCATGGATAGTTTTTATTCCGTTGTGCCCGTGGTTCGTAAAGTACGTCTGCATTTTCATGAGTTTATGCGCGCAGTACATCGCCAGTTGGATGAATTGAAAGGCGTAGAGGATCCTCTTGATGAAGTGGCTAAGCGGATCGCAAAAAAATATCGTTTGATCTGTTTCGACGAATTTCATGTATCCGATATTGCTGATGCGATGATTTTGTACAACTTGCTCAGAGCTTTGTTTGATAACGGCGTTTCATTCGTGATGACGTCCAATTACGAGCCGGGTACACTGTATCCGGATGGCTTACACCGTGATCGCATGTTGCCGACCATTAAGCTATTGCGGGATAAGCTCGATGTTATTAATATCGATGCGGGAATAGACTACCGTCGACTTGCGATGGATTTAGTGGATAGTTACTACACGCCACTTAATGGCGACAGTGACCGCGCCTTGCGTCACGCTTTTGCTGGGATTGCCGAAATGGCAGATCAGGACCCGGTCGTGGATATTGAAGCGCGTAAAATTAAGTCGTTACGGCGCGCTGGTGGGGTTATCTGGTTCGATTTCGCGACGTTGTGTGGGGGGCCACGTTCGCAGAATGACTATCTCGAAATTGCCAGTCGGTTCCATACAGTGATATTGTCCGGTATTCCGCAAATGTCGGCAGCAATGTCGTCGGAAGCACGCCGATTTACCTGGTTGATCGATGTGTTTTATGATCACAAAATAAAATTAATTATGTCGGCAGCGGTTGCGCCAGAAGAGTTGTATACCCAAGGCATGCTGGCAAACGAATTCCATCGTACGGCATCACGTATCAGTGAGATGCAGTCTAAGGAATATATGGATTCCGAGCAACGGGGTACGGCAGACGCTATTGCATAATCACTAATATGCCGGACGCCGAAACGGGATTGTGCTTAATGTTGATGTAACGCGGCAAATAGGCCGCGAAGGACCGGCCCACTTGTTCCGACGCTACACGGCCCCGACGTTATGCGATGTTGATTAACCGAACAATGCAATGTAAAGAATGGATGGAAACACGTGAGATTCGCTTCTTTTGTTATTAAAATGCAGTCTTCAGCGATCAAAACCAACGGCCTCTCTCTGCCCGTGATATCAACGTTTGCGCTCCTGACTACCTTGCTATTTCTGGGTGGTGGGATGGCTGGCAGGGCGCATGCGCAGGACGATACGAAATCGGATCAATATAACGGCATTACATCCAACAGCAAATCCACAGCAAATGTCGACGCAAAACCTGGCTCTGAGCAAAATACAGCAGGCGTCAACCAAGACGCATCTCAAAGTGATGCGTCCAACGTCAATAAAGACGCTAAGCAATCTGCCAACCCTACAGATAATCCGATTCAGTCTAGGGATATTAATAAAGTATTCGATTCTTCTATTCCTGCCGCAGAATTTGCAACGCGTCATCCGCTCGGTTCTGTCAGTTCGGTGGCCGGTGCAGACAATGTGTTGACCGATGTGACAAAGGCACGTGCCGAGGTCGAGTTACGCACTCTGAACGAGCAGCGCGTTTGTTACAAAAAGTTTTTTACTAATCCTTGTTTAAATGCCGCGAAAGAGCAACGCCGCTTGGCGTTAAAGCAAATTCGCCCTCTGGAGGTTGAGGCAAACGCCTATAAGCGACGTGCTACAGCGGATGATCGCGATAAAGCGCTGGCAGAACAGCAAACCAAAAATGATATTTCTGCGCCTAAGTTGCAGCAAGACCAAAAGGAAAAAGAGAGTTCAATTGCAAATAAGGTAAAAGAAAGCGGGGAGAAAGATGCCGCTGTTACGGCGAATACCAAGCTCCATGCAGGCGAGGCTGAGAAACGCATCTCAGACAATGCCAATAAATTAAATAAAATACAGCAAAATGAAACTGCTAAAGCATCAGAACGCGCTGCTAACAGAGCTGCATTTATCAAAAAAGGCCAGGATGCGGCTGCACGTCAGCGTGAAGTAGCTGACAAAAAAGCAGAAAAAGCGCGCGATCTTGCGGAGAAAAAGGCATCTGCAGTTCCAGCAGTGAGTCCGCCGGCAGTCACTTCACCTTCCAGTGCACCAGCGCCAGCCCAGCCCTAAAGTGGCACTTTGAGCTTAAAAACTTCGGAACTGGTTCAATGTAAAGTGGTTGAGCGCAGGTAAAATTTCCAACGCAAGGGGGAAAACCATTTCTCGTCATTTTTCAGAAATGGTTGTGTATTGGACTGTGTTGTTGTTAACTACGTAATCTGCCGCATCAGAACGTAGCGCCACGTCGGGTAGCGTCTTTTGCGTGCATCGATAAGCTGGTCGACGTTCAACTTTCCTAAGCATGACGGTCTTAAAAATGTTTAAGGCACCCAAACTACCAAATGCCGAGTAACTATTGCGGTGTTAAGACTGCCTTAATTTAACCGAGTTAAGATCAATCTCATGCGTATCCTCCTTGCAGAAGACGACCCCTCGCTGGGTGCGACCGTTCAATCGTGGCTTCAGCTTGACGGCTATGCCGTCGACTGGGTGCAACGTGGGGATTCCGCCGCGATTGCCCTCCAAACCCACAGTTATGATTGCGTATTGTTAGATCGCGGCTTACCTGGCGCGTCCGGTGATCAGCTTCTTATGCAATTGCGCGCTAACAAAGACCTCGTGCCGGTACTCATTTTTACTGCAAGAGATACGTTAGCAGACCGCATCAAAGGACTTGATCTGGGCGCTGATGATTACTTGATCAAGCCAGTAGATATGGAAGAAATGTCAGCTCGGATTCGGGCCGCTATGCGGCGTTATGCCCATCGCGCTGATAATATTATCAAACATGACAATATCGGCTTAGATATCGCCAGCAAACGAGTGACATGTAATGACGAACTGGTAGAACTGACCGCCCGTGAATTTGCCGTGCTACATGCATTGATGCTGCATCGCAGGCAAATTGTTACGCGTGCTCAGATTGAGGAAGGCTTATATGGTTGGGGCGAGGAAGTGGAAAGCAACGCAATTGAAGTGCATATTCACCATCTTCGCAAAAAACTAGGGGCGTCTTTTATCGTTACCGTACGTAATCTTGGCTATCGTTTAAAAGAAGAGAATGCCTAAGTCTTTAGCCGACAACGTTGATACCAACTCTGCCAAGCAGTGCTCCTATTCTCTGCGCCTGCGTTTGTTATGGACGATTCTGGGTACTAGTACCTTAATGTGGATCGCCAGTATCACCATTATGGTGTTTATTGCATGGCACGAAACTAACGACGTGTTTGATGACGCCTTGAAAGAGTCCAGTTATTTGATCATGGCCGCGACCACTGACTTGAATGCGCGAGGCTTATTGGCCGAAACCGATAGCGGCACGAGCGAAACCCGTAAGGTTGATATTCAGTATCAGATCGTGGTGGATAACAAGGTGATCCAACGCACAACCAAAGCACCGGATAGTCCTTTTATTCCACATTTCGACCAGCGCAAAGGTTTTAAGAATATCGATATTGATGGCCAAAGCTGGCGTATTTTTGTGGTTCGCAGCAGTGATGCGCATTTTGAAGTGCAAGTCGGGCAGAAGTTTAAAAAACGTCTGGATATACTTGATGAGCTGGCGGAAAGCCTCACGATTCCGGCTTTGTTATTGCTTGCTATGGTGGGTGCAGTGAGTTGGTATTGCGTTAATCGGGTAATGAAACCGATTAACCTCACAGCCCATGCACTGACCCAAAAATCACGCGATGATTTGACACCAGTGTTGTTAGAGGAACAGCCCACTGAATTAAAACCTGTCGTCAACGCGTTAAATGGCATGCTGTTGCGTTTGGATTCGGCGCTGCAAGCAGAGCGTCGATTTACTGCCGATGCAGCGCATGAGCTCCGCACACCGCTTGCGGCAATAGGCATGCACGTTCAGTTGTTACAACGTCAACATGCTGAGTTGGCTATCCCCTTTCAAAAACTGCGTAACGATGTTGATCGCACGACGGCTTTGGTCGAGAACCTATTGGCACTGGCGCGGCTGGACCCCATCAATCAAGATGGCTTGAAGCGACAGTCGGTTGCGCTAACCCCGTTTCTTCAGGGGTTGATTGATGCCCATGCCGTTAATGCTGGCCGCCGCGATATAAGCGTCGAATTACAAAACCAGGTTGAGTCGTTAAATATAAATCCGGAATTAATGTATATCGCTTTGCGCAATCTTCTTGATAATGCATTGCGTTATTGTCCAGCGAAAAGCACGATACAGATTAAAATCAGGACCGCGTCCGGTGTGGTGCGTATTGCTATTTGCGACGATGGTCCGGGTGTTAATGAAGAGCAACACAGTCGATTGGGCGAACGTTTTTTTCGTGTGCTTGGTAGTGGCGAGGCTGGCAATGGACTGGGGCTTTCTATCGTACGTCGCATCGCTGAGTTACATGGTGCAAAACTATCGTTTGGGCGCGGTTTGCATACACGTGGCCTCGGTGTTTTCCTGGATTTTCCAGCGTGAAGCGATCACCTGTGCAGAAGCATTACCGAGTTTAAGTGGCGAACGTAAGATTTTTGTTTCTTAAGATAACGTTAATGTTGAGGGAGTTTAATAGCAACAGTCCAGCGCAGTCTCCGAACGCGCTGAATCAACTATTACACACACCGTTGTCAAAAGGGATATCTCATGAATCGCATCGCCAAAGTAATCGCCATCACCGTGTTAACAGTTTCCTGCGCAGCTGCGATTTCGCAAAGCTATACGGGACCGACTGCCAGTGCAGCTGGCGCTAATACCCAATATACTGGCCCGTCCAGTATTTCAAAGATGACTGTGAAACAATTACTGGACGATGGAAAAGACGATCAGTACGTCACTTTAACCGGCAAATTAATTAGCCACGGTGGAAGTAAAAACTATGTCTTTGCTGATGCCACTGGTGAAATCAAGACAAAAATTTCGCCAAAATACTTTCCTGCGAATCAGACAATTAACGAAAATACCGTTGTTGAAATCACTGGAGAATTCGACAAGAACCGTTTTGGTCCCTCTAAACTGGAAGTCAACCAAATCAAAGTTATCCCAGGTTGATTTTTTTGACGCAATAGAGGGCGTAAAAGAGAGAGCGTGAACCGGTGGCTTTCAAAATTGTGTGGTACTTCCAATATATCTGGAAGCCCCATTGCATCTTTTAATGTTCCAGATACCCCGAACGTACGTTAAACACGCAGACTGTCTTATACGAGCAGGTCTGCGTTTTTTCTATATTTTGATGGTGTAACCAGTTTGATGATCGCCAAAGTACAATTATCGGCAGCTATGTTGACCGTACGCACACGCACTCTGGCAATAAACATTTCGGCCGCCTCGCGCACTGTGGCTCTGTCAATTGCCAGACCCATTTCCGTCTCTGTAAAGTATGGCCAAAATCCATCTGAGCACAATAAAAACGCATCCCCGGTTTTTAATCCGGTATGACGGCCTATTGATACGAATGGAATTTCGGTAGTTGAGCCGATCGCGTTTATTAATACGTTTGACATCGGATGGGATGGCGCCTCGGCGGGCGATATCTTGCCCTCGCTGGTCATTTTTTCTACGTACGAATGGTCAATCGTATGTTCGATACATTTTGCCCCCTCAAAGCGATACAGTCGTGAATCCCCTACATGACCCCAAGTTGCCAATCCATCCGGTGATAACACCAGGGCAACCATGGTACTGTGGGGATCCGTATCACTAGTAGCGGCCGAAAGTTTGATGATGGCGCGGGTTTCGAGAGCGATATTAAGAAGTAGTTGCTCCACCGTATCGGTCAATGGCGAAAACTCATTGAAGAGCTGTTTCGCAGTGATAATGAGTTGTTCAGCGGCAAGATCGCCGCCTGTGCGCCCGCCCATTCCATCCGCTAATATTGCCATCATGTATCCAGGCGCCTTGCCCGCACTTAAAAGGGCGACCCGGTCCTGTTGTTCAGTGCGGTCACCTATGTGCTGACCGGTCCCTGCATCGACTTTATATTGGCTCATTCGTTCGGGTAGATTAAACTGCGCTGTTGATGTGTGTTTTAGAAATGTAATTTAAAAAGCTGTTGACCCAAAGATGCGTCCTTGTTTGCAGATACATGCAATTAAAAGTAAGGGCGACAAGTCGCTAGCTTTCTGGGATTATCTAAAAAATTATTATACGCAGGAATATCTTGTATCAAAGATAAGATATTTTCCTAACATTTATAGAATTTTAATGCGGGAACGTGACTATGTTAGATCGTGAAGATATTCACCGCCGAATCATCGAGCTTGAAGTCGAACATCGTGATCTCGATGCTGTGATTGAGGTGATGGCTAACGAGGTAAGGCGCGAAGAGTTACAATTGCGACGCCTGAAGAAACGCAAACTGCAACTAAAAGATCACATTACGCTCTTAAAAATGCAATTAATTCCGGATATTCCAGCATAGATAAACCTAAGTGAATGAGATAGCGTAGTCGCAGTTCCCTCAGGTGAGGATGACCGCTAGGCTCCTTTATCTTAGCGATACCTTTTCGTTTTATCTCAGGTGCCAAGCTCCTAAGGCCTTAAAACCTATCCTTCAAGCCTATTACTGACAGTTACTTTGACCGAAGATACATCCATTACCATTGCCGAAAGCGCCAAAATTGCTGGCACACACGACGCCGATATCGATCAACTATTTGGTCCTGGTGGCCCGTTAGGACAGATTGTCGGTGGATTTCGCCCGCGAATGGCCCAGACCGAAATGGCGAAAGCGATTGCGGAAGCTATCGCGCAGCAGACAACACTTATTGCAGAGGCAGGTACCGGCACGGGAAAGACGTTCGCCTATCTGGTTCCAGCCCTATTATGGGGTGGTAAAGTTATCGTCTCGACTGGCACGAAGAACTTGCAGGATCAATTATTTTTACGTGATATTCCCACAGTACGCAAAGCTCTCAGCGCCCCGGTGTCGATAGCGCTACTAAAGGGGCGCGCCAATTATGTATGCCATTTTCATTTGGAGCGAACGCTTCAGAATGGACGCATGACTTCTCGCGAGGACACCGGTCATTTACGCGAGATTTCACGCTTTATGAAGACCACCAGTTCCGGTGACAAGGCCGAATTGTCAAAAGTCCCCGAAACTGCGCTCATCTGGAATCTGGTTACGTCGACGCGCGACACGTGTCTTGGCGCAGAGTGTCAGTACTATCAGGATTGTTTTGTCATGAAGGCGCGTAAAGAGGCGCAGCAAGCAGATATCGTGGTGGTCAATCATCATCTGTTCTTTGCTGACGTGGCCTTAAAGGATACCGGCGTAGCTGAGCTACTGCCCTCCGCCAATACGATCATTTTCGATGAAGCCCATCAATTACCTGAAGTCGCCACATTATTTTTTGGCGATACAGTTTCCACCTCGCATATTCTCGAACTATGCCGCGACGTGTTGGCAGAAGGCCTGTCGCATGCCCGCGATGGCGCTGACTGGGCCAAAGTAGTGATGCCGGTCGAGAAAGCCGCCCGTGATTTGCGGCTGGCGTTCCCGCAAGATGTGGTGCGCCTGGCGGTCAACCAGATTGCGCCTTCTAGCGTGTTTTTTTCTGCTCTGGAGACTTTGCGCCAAGAGTTTGACGGAATGATCGCGACGCTGGAAAAACAGGCGGAACGTGCTGAAACTATCGAGCAATGCCGCACTCGGGCGATTGAACTTGGGATGCGGATTGATGCCTGGAATAAGCCGGAGTCGGTTAAATCCAAAGTCAAGACCAGCAGTATTAAAGATGCGGTACACGGCGACGCTGAAGGCCGCGTGTTGTGGGTGGAGGCATTTTCTACGTCATTACAATTGCATCAGACCCCGCTTTCCATTGCGCCGATTTTTAATAAACAGCGTGAAGGTGTTCCACGCACCTGGATTTTTACCTCAGCTACGCTGGCGGTAAAAAACGATTTTCAGCATTACGCGTCACAAATGGGTCTTGCTGGTGAACCGGCGCAATCCTGGCCGAGTCCCTTTGAGTATGGTGAGCAAGGCCTGTTATACGTGCCGCAAAATTTGCCACAGCCAAACTCGCCGGAATATACAGACGCTGTGATCGACGCTGCTTTACCCGTCATTGAGGCAGCTGGCGGTAGGACATTCCTGCTTTGCACGACCATCCGTGCGGTCAATCGGGCGGCTGAAAGGTTGCGGGCAGAATTCGAAGAGCGGAATCTGCCGTTTCCATTGTTAGTGCAGGGCGAAGCAGGGCGGACAGAGTTGCTCGATCGTTTTCGGGCTGCCGGTAACGCCGTATTGATCGGTAGCCAAAGCTTTTGGGAGGGTGTTGACGTGCGTGGCGAAGCATTATCGCTGGTCATTATCGACAAATTGCCATTTTCTCCACCGGACGATCCGGTGCTGGCCGCGCGTATCGAGGCTTTGGAAAAAAAGGGAATGAACGGTTTTATGCATCATCAACTGCCAGCAGCGATTATCAATTTGAAGCAGGGTGCAGGCCGCTTGATTCGTGATGAAACTGATCGCGGTGTATTGATGATTTGCGATCCCCGCCTTATTTCAAAAGGTTACGGCAAGCGGATCTGGCAAAGTTTGCCACCGTTCAAGCGCACTCGTGATCTTAGTGTGGCGACTGAATTTTTTAACACTGTCCCACTAGCTGTTTGACCATTGAACCGCACCGTCACGATTCACCCATCGAGTAAATGTGTTGGATGATGTTAAAGTCATGGCGAAAGCACCTGACGTAATATGTCCAAATCAAAGCGTGGAAGCGATTGGTCGGCCCTGCAATTAAGGCTCAACGGTTGGTTTCCACACAATAGCCATTCCAGTAGTTTGTATGTATGTCATGCACTGGTAACAATCCGGATTTATTGTTCTAGCAGTCGAAAGCCTTTGATCAGGGCTTTCTCTTTCATCTTATATCCCTGAAAACCAGTCAAGTTTCAAGTTTGTAATCGTTAAATGTAGTGCAGTGTTGTATAGATTGTGAGGATGTCATGTTTGCAGCGGTCGATCTGGGTTCGAATAGTTTTCGGTTACATATTGGCAAATACAATGGTGATGCCATTCGCGTCATTAAGAGTGCGCGAGATCCCATTCGTCTGGCTGGAGGTCTCGATAGCAAAGGCAATTTGACCGAAGTAGCAATGCAGACTGCACTTGATTCTCTCGGGCGCTTCCGTACTATTTTAGAAGACTATCAACTCGAGGCGGTGCGTGTGGTTGCGACCAACACGTTACGCATAGCAAAAAATGCTGCTGCATTTTTACCCGCGTTAGAGGCAGCCATTGGTTATCCCATCGAAATTATTTCTGGTGAGGAAGAAGGTCGTCTGATTTATATGGGCGTCGCCAGCATGCTGCGTTTGCCGAATGAAAAACGGCTGGTATTGGATATTGGCGGTGGTTCTACCGAATTGATTTTGGGTCGTGGCCAGCAAATTGAACGGGTCGAATCGTTTGGCATCGGGACAGTGAATCAAAGTTTGGCGTTTTTCCCCAGCGGAAGCATCACCAGTGCGGCTTATGCCGCAGCAATTCTCTCTGCGCGCAGTCATTTTGAAGATGCCGCACCGCCTTATCGTCCACAAAACTGGACAAACGCTTACGGTTCATCGGGCACGATTCGCGCAATCGCAGAAACGATCGAAAAAAATAACCTCGGTGATCGACGCTTATCTTACAAAAGTCTGGAAGCGCTGAAAGAGCGGTTTATTGAAATGGGGCATGTCAGCCGGATTGATATGGTTGGTATGAAGCCGGACAGGGCGACTGTCATTGTTGGCGGCGTGGCTGTATTGAGCGGTTTGATGCAAGAACTGGGAATTGAAGTATTGACCCCGATTGAAGCCGGGTTACGCATGGGTGTCATGTGGGATCTGCAATTACGCGGCACGCGTCTGGATCGGCGCGAGCAATCCGTGCGTGATTTTGCGCAGCGCTTCCACGTAGATCAATTGCGCGCCAATCGCGTTGCGGAGACTGCCAGCACGTTGTTTAGCTTACTTAAGCCCAGCAATGACGTGCTTGAAAAGTATCTGCATTGGAGTGGTTTGTTGCACGAAGTCGGCCTGGTTGTATCGCAAAGTGGTTATCACAAACATGCTTCCTATCTGATTGCCAACGCTGATTTGTCAGGGTTTACCACAAGGGAACAAAAGACGATGAGTCATTTGATTCTGGGACAGAAGGGCAACTTACGGAAAATTAGTGAGAGTTTGCTTGACGCTGATTTCTCCAAAGCAGTTCTTGCATTGCGACTGGCGGTCATGTTTCTGCACTCACGGATTGAGGTTGACCTCGACGAACTACGCGTTAAGATGAAAAGCAAAATTGAACTCGACATTAAGCGCGAATGGGTCGCAGACCATCCGACTGCAACTTATTGGATGGAAAAAGAACGGGAATGGTGGCGTGAAATTGGCGTTGAATTTGCTATCAAGCGGATTTGAGCTGCCATTCCTTAACAGTCGGGAAGGCCGCCTAATTACCCTGCGGTAAATACCGATATTCATCGATTTAATGTCTGAATATTGGTTATTAATGACTGCGATCATTATCTTCTTTACTACCCCTATTTCAATTGATAAACCAGACCAATCTCCGAGACTGTAAAGCTTCTCGGAGTTGCCTCGCTGTTTGATTTCAACTTTCGGTGCGATTTAGCCTCAATTTCTCTGCTGTTACAGTCAGATAGCAATAATAATGATGTCTTTTGGAAACATAGGC
>NZ_JASJXA010000034.1:0-50102 GCF_035018905.1 Glaciimonas sp. Gout2
GCATAACCGACAGAATTTTTTTTCAATATTTATTTTCGATTTTCTGCATAAATTTTGAATTAAATTATTCAGAGCGCTCACAGATTCTTAATGAACGTGCAGTGGTTTTGCTAGCCGTTGTCTCGGATGTTGTCCACCCTGTTTTACTACGGGCTTATCTGGTTATTGTAGATTTTATCTGAACCAAATTACAAATTAATGGTCGAAGTCAACTTGGATCAGTTATCGCGTCTGGCACGATCCCAATCTTAAACAGCGTCGTTGCGCGGGAATCAACTAAGGCTCTGATTAAAGATGCTGACTAAAGATGCTGACCAAATAATGACGGGCCGATTCTGACGGCGTTTTAAACTGCCGCTACTAACATCTGCGCA
The DNA here is from genome assembly GCF_035018905.1 of Glaciimonas sp. Gout2. NCBI lineage: Bacteria > Pseudomonadati > Pseudomonadota > Betaproteobacteria > Burkholderiales > Oxalobacteraceae > Glaciimonas > Glaciimonas sp. Gout2. The sequence continues at coordinate 375 of NZ_JASJXA010000034.1, forward strand.
CCAGCGATGCATTTTTTAAACAAAAAAATGACGCCAACAAATTTAAAATAACACCTCGGCACGCGTCTAAAATAAACTGCTTATAAAAACAATGCGCTCTCAAACTCAATTTCCTCACAGTCGCCTGATAATTTACGGATCATGACCAAGCAAAGTACTATTCAACATCCAAAAATAAAATATTTATAGCGCGCCATTTGTTTCGACAGATAGAGCACTCTCTTCGACAGTCGCCCGCGGCCATTGACGATCGCATTTGGTCGCAGCCAATGTAAGCTCCATCCGTGCCGTCACTACTTTCCAAATACGAGCAATGAACACGCATTTGTGCAATGCTCCACTCTTCAGCGTTACCCAATGCTATTAAAAAAATAATGAAAAAAATATCCTCACTCAATCGCTCAACGCTGATGTTCCCGCTGGCATTGGTGTTATTTGAATTTTCTGTCTACATCGCCAACGACATGATCCAGCCTGGCATGCTGACGGTCACCAGAGAGTTTGGTGCAAGCGAGGCATGGATGGCGTCTGCGATGACCGCCTTCTTATTAGGTGGCGCGTTATTCCAGTGGCTGTTTGGTCCGTTGTCTGATCGCATAGGACGACGTCCCGTGATGTTGGGAGGGACAGTATTTTTTATCCTTGCTTGCCTGGCAACCTTATTCTCCAATAGCATTGAGAGTTTTATCATTTTGCGCGTGGTCCAGGGGATTGGTTTATGCTTCATCTCCTCGGTCGGTTACGCCGTCGTGCAGGAAGCTTTTGAAGAAAAATCAGCCGTCAAAGTCACTGCCATGATGGCCAACGTCGCACTAATCGCGCCACTTATCGGTCCGGTCGCGGGGGCCTTCATGATCGAAATGTGGCCGTGGCGCATGGTGTTTGTTTTCATCGCAGCGGTGTCATCGGTCGCGTTGATTGGCCTCGCCCTGCACATGCCAGAGACTGTTCAACCGCGCAAGGAAAAGCTACCGCTCATACACATTTGGCACGATTATCAGCAAGTATTCCGCAATCGTTATTTCTTGATGGGCGCCCTTTCTATTCCCTTGCTCGCCGTACCGTTGATCGGCTGGATCGCTATGTCGCCGCTGATTTTGGTCGCAGACGGACACTTAAGCGTGATTGAGTATGGCTTATGGCAAATACCTGTTTTCGGCAGCCTGATTGCTGGCAATCTTGTGCTTGCCACGCAAGCAGATCGCTGGCGCCTCGGCACGTCGGTCAAGTATGCAATGTATCCCATTGCATGCGGCATCGTCGTGATGCTAGTCGGCTCTGCGATATTCAAAACGCCCTACTTTCTAGTACTCGGGATCAGCCTGATCTCTTTTGGCGAAGGATTATCAGTCGCGGTGATGGTCCGATTTACGCTAACAGAAAGCGATATCTCCAAAGGCACGGTCGCCGCGGCCATGGGTATCGTCAGCATGCTGATGTATGGTGTGGGGATCGAACTTTATAAGATGCTGTACTTGTACGCTGGCATGATGGGTTTTGCTTTTTTATCAACGTTGGTCGCATTGCTCTATTGGCGCTTGTCGCGCGATGTTGTGCAACGGGCGATGGCGGCGCGGGTGACTGGTCACGGTACCAAGCAAGGATCAGCGCGCTAAAAAAACCACTAAATCTTGATAAAAAATAGCACAAAATAGTGTGGGAGGCGCACAATAAAGTTGGCCAAGTGGCATGGTAAACTTTATTGTTTCGCTGCCGGAACTGTTCCACTCTAGTTAACTTTTTACGTTATATTTGAATTTAGGAAAAATTACTATAAAGTAAATTCAGCATTTGTATAACGTTATGTGAACGCCGCTTTACCGCCCCAACGCCGCTGTCATATCGCTGTCACCAACTCGCTATACTCTTTTCAATCACACAGTTTTTCAGGATCAGTGCCGTACTTATCACCCATTTCCTCACCAACTTTCTACTGAAAGAATCATCATGAGCGCAAAAAAAATTCTGTTTATTGCCGGCGACTACGTCGAAGATTACGAACTGATGGTGCCTTTTCAAGCTTTACAGATGGTCGGTCATGTCGTCGATGTGGTCTGTCCTGAAAAATCTGCCGGTAGCAGTATTCGAACCGCCATTCACGATTTTGAGGGGGATCAAACCTATAGCGAAAAACCCGGCCATCGCTTTACCCTGAATGCGTCTTTCTCTGATGTCAATGTCGCCGATTACGATGCATTGTTGATTCCCGGCGGTCGCGCACCGGAATATCTGCGCCTGAACAAACGCGTGATCGAAATCGTTCAGCAGTTCAACGCGGCTAACAAACCTATTGCAGCGGTTTGTCACGGGCCGCAGTTGCTGGCTGCCGCTGGTATCTTGAAAGGCAAAACCTGCTCGGCCTATCCAGCCTGTGCGCCAGAAGTAGAACTGGCTGGTGGAATATATGCGGAGATTGATATCACGGCAGCGCATACCGATGGCAATCTGGTGACTGCACCGGCTTGGCCGGCACATCCGGCTTGGTTGGCGCAGTTTTTGAAGGTGTTGGGGACGCGGATTGAGTTGTAATTTATTCGTTGTTTGTTGCTGATATTTGGTTCAGGCAGAAAATGGCCGCTCCCTACAATGGGAGGCGGCCATTTTGTTTGTTGGTTGTGTGGTCGTGGATTGTCTATATTGTGGTTGCATCAAAATTTCGCAAAAGATGGTGCAATGTCTTATACTCTGTTGGTCCCTGAGAAAAAGGGGAACTGGTTTGACGACCTGACATACCTACAGCGCACAGACGGCGCAATGCCGTTTTTTTTCGTGCGTCTACCTTTGTTGCGCCTTCATTGGGTGGCAATGGTGGGGAACCTTCGGGTTGCCGGTTGCTGTAGGTATCGGTTCGTCAACCTTGCCATTTGCTGCCCACCCTGTTTGACGACAGGGCGCGGTTTTACTGCCACCTACGGAAGTCACAACATGCCTATCTTTGCCTGCTCAGAAACCATCACACGCCTTATTACTCACACCGACACGGGTGGGCAATCATGAGTAAGCCGATCCCGCCATCATCATCAGATTCGGAAGCATTTCATCAGCCTTTTTCTTGGCTGCCTCACGAGTATCAGAATGATCGGGCCGCGCAATTTTATGCGCTGACGGTGGACGTCTGCCGCGGTGTTCAGACTTGTATTGATTTGGTCCATTTGAGCAATGCGGATCGCGGTACGAGTGATGCGCCTACGTTGACTGTTCTTGCTACGGAGCGCTTGCTGCGATTGGCGTTGACGTCTTCTCAGATGCTGGCTGAGAATGCTGAGAGGCGGATTGATCGACTGGCGCTTAAAACATCCCTAGACGTCGATTAAATTCGTTAGTTTTATCGGATCACGCTTGGGTAAAAGTGGCCGCTTTCTTTTGCCGAAAGTGGCCATTTTTTCTTTACTGGATGTTATTGCCATGGATGGATGGTTGATAACTTAAACGGTTGGCGCTCCGTGGGTGCTTGTCGGGGGTAGCCCGACAGCTAGTGTCTTTCTTTTGCTTCGCCAAAAGAAAGGCACCAAAGAAAAGGCGACCGCAGAGACGCAGCCCTTCGGGTTCCCAAGTTTTTCGGGTGTCAGTCGGGTTGAAAGACCAACTCGCTACGCTCAAACATGTCTTCCAACAATTCCCGACTAACACCCGAAAAACTTGGCAGCGTCAATGTCGGGGTAGGTCAAGTGCCACTTCAAAATCAACTGCAACGTCAAAGGTGGCTGCGCCTGCAAGGTCAAAAGCAACGTCAAAGGTGGCTGCGCCTGCAAGGTCAAAAGCAACGTCAACTGTGGCTGCGCCTGCAAGGTCAAAGGCAACGTCAACTGTGGCTGCGCCTGCAAGGTCAAAGGCAACGTCAACTGTGGCTGCGCCTGCAACAGCAACAGCATTCATTGATGATGTGCTTCAGTTTGCCCTAATCTTTTTATTAGCTTTTTTTGTTATCACGACGGAATGTCAGTGCCTTTTCTAAAACGAAAAAAAATACCGATAAATCGGTATTTTTCTTACGCACTTCCTCTCCATTTGTACGGAGAGGGTGCGGGATACTTACACGACCATCGACAATGCCAACGTAAACAACAAGCCAAGTACCGAGATAAGAGTTTCGCAGACGGTCCAGGTTTTGAAAGTTTCTGTGACTGTCATGTTGAAGTATTCTTTCACTAACCAGAATCCGCCATCGTTGACGTGCGACAAAATCAGCGAACCGGCGCCGGTTGCTAATACCATCAGTTCTGGTCGCGTACCGGCAACGCTGGAGACGATAGGAGCGACGATGCCGCAGGCGGTGATCATGGCGACGGTGGCAGAGCCGGTGGCGACACGAATAAGTGCGGCGACAAACCAACCTAAAACCAAAGGCGATAAATGCGCGCTGGTGGCGATGCCGACGATAGCATTTGAGATGCCGCTGTCTTTTAGGATTTGACCGAAACCAGCGCCTGCACCGACGATGAGGGTGATGCCAGCGATGGGTGCCAGACTCTCGGTTGTGAATTTAAGAATCGCTTCACGATCAAAACCGCGTGCTTTACCGAAGGTGTAGAAGCTGACCAGGGCGGCTATCAACAATGCGATGACGGAGTTGCCAATCAGGCGTAAAAAGTCGTTGAGGAAAGTCTTTGGCGTAAAGAAAACGTCTGCCCAACTACCTAACAGCATCAATACAACTGGCAACAGAATCGTCGCTAATGTAATGCCCAGACCTGGCAAATCGCGGTTACTGTCTTTTTCTACAAATTGCGCCAAGAGTGGATTGTCTGGATTCGGAAATACAAATTTCGAAATCAATTTTGCGAACAACGGGCCAGCGATAATCGCAGTAGGAATACCAACGATGAGCGCGTACACAATTGTGCGGCCGATGTCAGCGTTGTAAGCCGTTACCGCATACAGTGCAGCCGGATGCGGAGGAATCAAACCGTGGACGACCGACAAACCGGCCACCATCGGGATACCAACCAAAATCATATTAGTACCGGTGCGCTTGGCAACGTTGAAGGCAATCGGAATGAGCAACACAAAACCAACTTCAAAAAACACCGGCAAGCCGACGATCAATGCGACCACCATCATGGCCCAATGGACGTTCTTTTGTCCAAAGGCACCGATCAGTGTGTTGGCAATCCGTTCTGCCGCACCTGATTCTGCCATCATCTTGCCGAACATGGTGCCAAGACCGACGACCAGTGCGATATGACCGAGTGCGCCACCGACGCCTGTTTCATATGACTTAACAATGGTGCCCATTGGCATGCCTACCGCAGCGCCTAAAATGACGGATACCACGATCAATACGATGAACGGATTCATCTTGAATTTTGCAATTAATACTACCAGCGTAATCACTGCGATCAGTGCGTACGCTAGCAGCATGTTTCCCTGAACCATCTCCATTACTATCTCCTAAGGTGAGCACTTCAGATAACCGGCCTGCCACTTCAGCAAATGCACTTGGTAAGTGATACCACTATTTCCCATTTGGTGGCGCTGTTTTTGGGCGGCGCTCCGTGTTAAATAATGGCGACTATTTGCAATGGGCAAGGTCAGTTTCAGGTTGGTTTTTTAAACGATGCTCTTTATATCACGTCAGTTGGTTATTTTTGATGCTTTTTCTACCCGTTGACAAGCCCCGCCAGCAAATCCACTACGCTTGTCTTTTTAGACTTAATGCTAGCGTTTGAAGGCGATGCAATCTACTTCCACTTTACAATCGACCACCATCGCCGACTGGACACAGGCGCGCGCCGGTGGATTGGCACCGAAGTAGTCCTTAAACACACGATTGAATGATGGGAAGTCGCGTGTGTCGTCAAGCCAGACGCCGCAACGAATGACGTGTTCGGGACCATAACCGGCTTCGGTCAGAATCGCGAGGACATTCTTAATCGCCTGATGCGATTGGGCGACAATGCCGCCATCAATTACCTCGCCATTGACCATCGGGACCTGACCGGATACATACAACCAGCCATCCGCCTCAACCGCGCGCGCAAATGGCAGATGCTGACCACCTGTTCCAGTACCGCCTTCTACGCCGTATCGTTTGATTGTCATTTTCTTTCCTTTAAAAATTGATATGTACTACTGTGGTGTTGCTTGCTTAATTGTTTGTTTGCATGGCTTGTTGAAAATGCGGTAACGACCTACGTACCCGACCGTGCCAAAAATCGCCCGGCACGTTGACCGGTGGCGGCCTTTTCTGTGCCGCCACGATACGATAGAACACCATTCACCCAAACCGCCTCGATGCCTTCGGCAGCTTGCATTGGATCAGTAAAAGTCGCTGCGTCGCGTACCGTTTCAGGATCGAACAACACGAGGTCGGCCCAGTACCCTTCTCGCACCAATCCACGCTCAGTTAATCCAAAGCGTTGCGCTGACAAGCCAGTCATCTTGTTGATGGCGACAGTTAAGGGGAAAAGTTTTTTTTCACGGCTGTAATAGCCAAGCACCCGTGGAAAAGCGCCCCATAAACGTGGATGCGGCAATGGATCATTTGGTAATCCATCCGATCCAACCACCGTTGCAGGGTGGCTGAGAATGCGGTCAACATCATCATCATGCATGCCGTAATACACGGCACCGGCTGGCTGCAAACGCCGCGCTGCTTCCAGCAAATCAACATCCCACTCCGCCGCTATCGCTGCTAATAACTTGCCGCCCATGGCGGGATGTGGCACGGACCAAGTGACTTGAATATCAATGGTATCGGTGACTTGCTTCAGATCCAGCGTGGATGAACTTGCGGTATAAGGATAGCAATCACAGCCGACCGGCTGATAACGTTGCGCCCGTTCAAGTGCCGCAAGCACTTCTCCGCTGCGCCCCCAGTTATCAACACCGGCGCATTTCAAATGCGAAATCACGACCGAAACGCGTGCATGTTTACCGATTTCAAAAGCTTCGTTCATTGCTTCCAGAATCTCGGCAAACTCACTCCGTAAATGGGTCGCATAGATTCCACCGGCAGCGGCCAGTGGTGCGGCCAGCGCCATCACTTCGGAAGTTGGCGCACTGATCGCGTTGCCGTAAGCAAGGCCGGTACTCAGACCCAACGCGCCATGTGCCAATGCTTCGCGCAATTGCGTGCACATGGCGTTAATTTCCTGGTCCGTAGCTGCGCGATCAAGACGATCCATTTGATTGTTGCGCAATGCTGTGTGTCCGATCAGGGCCGCGACATTGACGGATGGTTGCGCTTGATTGACTGCTGCGACATAACTGGCGAATGTGGGATAACTAAAAGCGTCTGACTCGCCCAGCAAATTCATCGGATCAGGCGGTGCGCCTTTGAGGCTGACCGGAGCGGCGCTGATGCCGCAATTACCAACGATGACGGTGGTCACGCCTTGCGATAGTTTAGGAAACATCTCTGGCTGGCGAATGACATTGGTATCGTCATGCGTGTGCACATCGATAAAGCCAGGACTCAATACCTTGCCGCTTCCGTCAATAACTTGCGGCGCTTGCCAAACGTCCAGCAAACCGACTGCTGCGATTTGCAGGATGCGCCCATCCATGAGGGCAACATCAGCACTAAAGGGAACTGCGCCGCTGCCGTCGATCAACGATACGTTGCGGATTAATGTATCACAGCTTGTATTACTGCTATTTTTGGCGCTATTGGCCTCTTGCTTATTTGTTTCGCCATTCATTTCAGTCTCCTAACGGTTCACGGTTGCCGCTTCCAAGGTGTGTATCGAGCGTGAACTTCAGCCGTCGCAGTAATTCCTGACTATGATCTTTTTGCAATAAAGCCAGTTCAGCCATCAGTACATCTAGTACCATCATCATCGCGTAGCGTGACGACGAAGGCTTAAAAATGAAATCGGTTTCAAGCGATTTGAGGGGCAGTAATACGTCGGCGATCTTCGCCAGTTGCGAACCTAATGCGGTGATCGCAACCAGACGCACGCCGTACTCTTTTGCCACCCGACAACTGGCAAGCAACTCGGGCACATTTCCTGTAGTTGAAAACACTAATACCACGTCATTTTTGTCCAACGTAGCGGCCACCATGCGTTGCAACAAGGCATCGTGATAGGTGGCTGCGGGCCTCCCCAAACGTACCAACCGATAACGCGCCTCGTCAGATAACATGGTGGAACCACCACCCATACCGAACGCGTAAATCATGCGAGCATCCAGTAACAAGCGCGCGGCATGCTGCAATGCATCTTGATTCAGCAGAGTTCGATTGACTTCCAGTACTTTGCCAATATCAGCGTAAATAATGTCTGCGATCTGTGGCACGCGCCCTTCTGGCGCTGGCAATTCAGCGCGTAAAAATCGCTCGCCAATCGCGGTGGCTTGTCCCAACTTCATTTTCATGTCGCGTACGTCGCGGCATCCGATTGCTCTCGCGAAACGTGTCACACTGGCTTGACTGACCCCGGCAAGTGTTGCCAACGTGCCGATACTTGCTGCCGCGGCGAACGGCAAATCGGCCAAAATCGTTTGGGCAACCTTTTGCTCGGCCAGCCGCAGATGTCCGCTGCGCTCGGAAATACGAGACACGATATCGAATGTTTCTGTAACCGTATTTGCTATGGCACGCGCCATAGCAGGCGACCAATTGGGTGGCATGCGCTCTCTTTTCCTATCTGAAATATGACCTATTCTAAAATCTGCCGCGCATCAATTTTAAACAACTTTACCACGCGACGAATATCTTTTGTGTTACTTTATATCAGAAGCAGAATATTTTCTATTTACGAATGAAAAATGAATAGAAAATGTCAATTTTTTGTTGCAATATTTTACCTATCTCCGATATAAATGAAGGAAATATCAATGAATGATACAAACTATCACGACAGCATTGTCAATCCGATTTTGCTGCCTCTGAACAAAGGTTTGGGAGATTTTGAACAACCGCTTGTAACCGCTGCTGTCAAGGATTTGCGCTGGAACTTACTGCGCGAGGAAGTCAGCTTGCCGTCCGCCGTGCTGTACGAAGAACGCCTGCAACACAATCTCGCATGGATGCAACAATTTGTCACCGAATACGGCGTTAAGTTAGCCCCACACGGCAAAACCACGATGGCACCAGCATTGTTTGCACGTCAACTAGCTGGCGGCGCATGGGGTATTACATTAGCGACTGCGCACCAAACCCGAGTGGCCTATGAACATGGCGTGCGCCGCGTGATCATGGCAAATCAACTGGTCGGCAAACAGAATATGGTGATCGTCTCCCATTTGCTGACTGATCCATCATTCGAATTTTGTTGTTTAGTGGATTCGGCTGCGGGCGTTGATTTGCTCGGCAGTTTCTTCAAAGCACGCAACCAGACGTTACACGTGCTGCTAGAACTAGGTTCTGATGGCGGTCGCACTGGCGTCCGTGATGCCGAGCAACAAACTGCCGTACTCGAAGCTATCGCCCACTGGAAAGGTCACATCGTTCTGGCTGGCGTAGAGCTTTATGAGGGCGTATTGAAAGAAGAAGCAGATATTCGACAGTTTTTGCAACGTGCCGTTACTTGCCTCGGCGATATTGCCAAATCCGGTCAATTGGGCGAGCGCGCTGCGCTGCGCCCAGTGATTCTGACAGGCGCTGGTTCTGCCTGGTACGACGTTGTGGCGGAGGAATTTTCTAAAGCTGACATCGGCTTGCCATTGGATGTCATCCTTCGGCCCGGCTGCTATCTGACGCATGACGTCGGCGTTTATCGTGCATCGCAAGAACAGATTCAAACCCGCAATCCGGTTGCCCGACAAATGCGTACGAGTCTGTTACCGGCATTGCAATTATGGGCTTACGTACAATCTCTCCCAGAACCGGGCAAAGCGATTATCGCGCTTGGCAAACGGGATGCAGCCTTCGATGCCGGATTGCCGCAACCAGCAAAGCACTATCGTCCCGGAACCAGTAAACCTGGCGCAACACCCTCACACTGGAAACTGACGGGAATGATGGATCAGCATGCTTACATGGAAATCGCCGCTGGCGACGATATCAAAGTCGGTGACATGGTCGCTTTCGATATTTCTCATCCGTGTCTGACTTTCGATAAATGGCGACAAATAGCGGTGGTTAACGCTGAGTTCGATGTCATTGATGTTGTTCATACGTTCTTCTGATGCACTCGTCGGCAACGATTGTTGCCAACAAATAATCCCTTCGTCGCCACACATTATGTGAATGTAGCGGCGATACCGCCTTTGAGAATTGCAGCCGCTCGGAATACTTCCTCGAAGACGCACTTTGGGGCGTACTATTTAGACAATATTTACAGGGTTGCGCGCATTGATACTAAAAACTATCATAGTTTTTTGAAATAATACGCAACCCATTGGCACTGAATCGATTGGTATTTTCTGGGGATTGAGGCACTAAAAAATCGTGGAAAATTTATCTGCAAATGTTACGTTCACTTGTGCAAAGTAGCGTGCCAAGCTTATCCTAACGGACATGAGTATCACCCGCCAAGACCTGGAACAAGACCGCTTGCGTAGCGCGCTAATCAACACACCTATTGCTGCTTCGTTTCTATCGGAAGAGGCGCTAGAAGCTTCCTGGCGCGGGATGCTGGCGTCGTTACCGACAACGCATGGTGATATCTGGCTGTTCGGTTATGGCTCGCTGATCTGGAATCCGATGGTGCTATTTACGCAGCGGCGGCGCGCTACTTTGCACGGCTATCACCGAGGATTTTATTTATATTCAAATATCAATCGTGGCACGCTCGATAAACCGGGATTGGTATTGGGACTGGACCGAGGCGGATGCTGTCATGGTGTCGCTTTTCGCATACCGGCCGCCGATATCGAAACCGAGTTGCGCATGTTGTGGCGGCGTGAAATGTTGACCGGCGCGTATCTGCCACGTTGGCTATCCATTCGATTGCCAGAAACGGCGGACCATCAGCCGCATCAGGTCAAAGCGCTGGCGTTTGTCATGAACCGTCATCATGCTGGCTATGCTGGACGCCTGTCTGACACGATCGTCGTCTCGCATTTACGGGATGCGAGCGGTTTATACGGGCCAGCAAGAGAGTATTTGCAACATACGCTTGAGGGATTGCTTAAGGATGGACTTCAAGATCCTTATCTGGCGCGCTTGTGGGCGCAATTGCAGAGTGAGAATAAATAAGTTTTATGTCAGGGCAGAGAAGGTCTGAGAAGGCTGCTCGTTGGCGGTAAAGCCTGTTCAGCAGAGAATGCGAACAACGTACAGATACCACGATGACAGCAGTGCTTTAAAAGGGGAAGTGTGCAACTGGTGCACTGATGTTGCACACTCTACTCACGCCAAACGCAGCTGCCGTAAAAACAGCTGCGCTTTATATCAACTCACAACTGCGGATTCAATTTTTCCGCACGTGAATGCAGCTTGTTCAACGCCGTCAAATAGGCTTTTGCACAAGCGACCACGATATCCAGATCAGCGCCAACACCGTTCACTATTCGCCCGGCTTTAGAAAGGCGCATGGTAACTTCACCCTGCGATTGCGTGCCGGTGGTAATCGCGTTAACCGAGAACAACAGCAGTTCAGCAGCACTCGCCACTTTGGTTTCAATAGCATTCACAATGGCATCAACAGGCCCGTTCCCCTGCCCTTCGCAAGTCACCTCTTGACCGTCAATGGAGAAGGTCACTTTGGCGCTTGGCTTTTCGCCAGTTTCTGAATGTTGGGATAAGGAAACGTACCGATAATACTCATTTTCATGCGATTGTTGTTCGCTGGATACCAATGCAATAATATCTTCATCAAAAATATCCGCCTTTTGATCAGCCAATTCTTTAAAACGCGCAAAAGCAGCATTTACTTCAGTTTCAGAATCGAGATCAATGCCCATATCTTGAAGACGCTGCTTAAACGCATTGCGCCCGGACAATTTGCCAAGCACAATTTTGTTGGCACTCCAGCCAACATCTTCAGCGCGCATGATTTCGTAGGTGTCGCGTGCCTTCAGTACGCCATCCTGATGGATACCGGAAGCATGTGCAAACGCGTTGGCGCCCACCACGGCTTTGTTAGGCTGTACGATGAAACCGGTAATCTGCGAGACCAACCGTGACGCAGCAAGAATTTGCGTGGTATCGATGCCGATGTCGAGATTAAAGTAATCGCGGCGTGTCTTGACCGCCATCACGATTTCTTCCAATGCGGTATTGCCGGCGCGTTCGCCGAGGCCGTTGATCGTACACTCAACCTGACGCGCCCCACCGATCATCACGCCAGCGAGCGAGTTGGCAACCGCCATACCCAAATCGTTATGGCAATGAACCGACCAGACAACCTTGTCCGAATTGGGAATCCGTTCACGCAAGGTTTTCAGCATGTGTCCGTACAGTTCGGGCACGCCATAACCGACCGTGTCGGCAAAGTTGATGGTGGTCGCACCTTCTTTGATCACGGCTTCCAATATGCGACATAGAAAATCCATGTCAGAACGGCTACCGTCTTCGGGACTGAACTCCACATCATCGGTGAAATTGCGTGCATAGCGCACCGCCATCTTAGCCTGTTCAAAGACCTGATCGGGCGTCATGCGCAGCTTCTTCTCCATATGCAATGGTGAAGTCGCCAGAAATGTGTGTATGCGCTTGCGCTCAGCTGGCTTTAAAGCCTCAGCGGCACGGGCGATGTCTTTATCATTGGCACGGGACAGCGAGCACACGGTCGAATCTTTGACGATACCAGCAATCGCTTTGATCGCTTCAAAATCACCAGGCGAGGCCGCGGCAAAACCAGCCTCAATCACGTCGACTTTCATCCGCTCCAGCTGTTTGGCAATACGAATTTTTTCATCCTTGGTCATTGATGCACCAGGAGATTGCTCACCATCACGTAACGTGGTGTCGAATATGATCAATTTTTCGGGTGAGTTGGCTGCCATGCTGTGCTCCTGAATGTTTACTTATTATAAGACTTACGCAAAACCGCCCCAACTGCATTGGGCTTTCATAGCCACTTACGAGGCCCGACATTCACATACTGTCTTCGTCGGCCGGGCTAGCAAGCCCGTTGATGGGACGGTTTTGCGTAAATCCTATAATAATCAATTGTAAGGTTTAATAAATGACTATATCCCAGCGCACGCAACAACATGCACCATTACCGTTTTCTAAAAAAGAACCATCTTTTCAAACTAAAAAAGATTAACTATTGGAATTTGGTAGGAAATCACCCATCGCCGGCGCTGGATGCGAAGCCGCAGGACAACGATAGGTAATCAAAGTCCGCATTTTAGTAAAACGCGCCGCAGCCAACTGACCGCCACCGCAGCACCATCTCCACTTCTATTTGCTACATAGAATCAAAATCCGTCATAAAGACATGGGTTGACTTATTTTTACGCGCTAATAAAGCCATGCGGCTGTTGAGCAACGTAACTATTGCAGCACCTGGTATAAATTTACTTACCTGTCCTCTCGCTCATGATCATGATCGGGCTCGTGTTCGGTTTGCAGTATGCTGACTGGCTTACCTTTGAATAAGCGCCAAAAATAGACGCCCAGACCGGATAGTCCATACAGCACGAACAGGCCAAACAAAACCTTCGACGGTGCACTTGAAATAACCACTAATATCAGTACGACGACAAAGGCAGCAATGAACGGTACCGGCTTACGCAGATTAATGTCTTTAAAGCTATAAAAAGGCACGTTCGTGACCATGGTCAGGCCAGCGTATAAAGTAATCCCCCACGCCACCCAGTTTAAGTCAGCACCGACAAAACCAAGATCATCCATAATCCAGACAAATCCCGCGACAAGTGCTGCCGCCGCTGGGCTTGGCAAGCCTTGAAAATAACGTTTATCGACGACGGTGATATTGGTATTGAAGCGGGCAAGACGCAAGGCCGCACCAGCGCAATACACAAACGCTGCAAGCCAACCCAATTTACCCATTCCACGCAATGACCATTCATACACGACGAGTGCAGGTGCAGCACCGAACGAAACCATGTCCGACAAGCTGTCATACTGCGCGCCAAATTCGCTCTGGGTATTAGTCATGCGAGCCACGCGACCATCCAGACTGTCGAGTACCATCGCTGCGAAAATCGCAATCGATGCATAATCAAATTTCAAATTCATCGCCATAACAATTGCATAGAAGCCACAAAACAGCGCAGCGGTCGTAAATGCATTGGGCAATAAATAAACACCACGACGTCTCAGACTTGGCCGCGCCGGGCTGTCATCTTCGTCATCATCCTGATAAGACGGTCGCAAAGAATTTTTTGCGCGTAATGCCTTTGGGAACTGTGCAACGTTACTCTTCGCCTTTCGGCGTGGGAAAGTAGCCATGTGAATTCCGTTTCAATCTATAAATCAAATTTGTGGTGATGATGATGCAATAAAGCTATCACAACCGGTCATACGGCCTTGCTAAAGGTCGGGATAAACAATGCACGGTTGAAGCGCGGTTGACTTGCGCGACTCGCTTGGATTACTCCAAACGCCTCAGGCATTGGCATCAGGCATTGTTTAGCCGCGACTAGTCTTACAGATTTCTTTGGCGAAACTTAAAATTCAGCCAAAATGGTTTCTGTTGCTGAGACTTTATCGCCTACGGCAACTTTCGGTGTCGCAGTCAATGGTAAGTAGACGTCAACCCGTGAACCAAAACGAATAAATCCATACCGTTGTCCGCGCGCAAGAACATCACCAACTTTGACATAACAAAGAATACGGCGTGCAATTAATCCTGCAACCTGAACGCAAGTGACTGTCTGACCGTTTTTTGCAGTGATTACCAATGCGTTACGCTCGTTTTCAATCGATGCCTTATCCAAATCCGCGTTGACGAACTTGCCCGGAAAATACTGCATCGTTTCGATCTTGCCATCAACGGGCGCACGATTTGAGTGGACGTTAAAAACATTCATAAAAACGCTGATTTTTAATGCTTCACGATTAGCGTAAGGATCATGGGCTTTTTCGACAACCACAATACGACCGTCAGCAGGAGAAATTACCGCGCCAGGGATTTGTGGGATCACGCGTGGTGGGTCACGAAAAAATTGCAATACGAATAAGGCAATAATCCAAAAAGGAATGGACCAACCGATCGAGAAAAAGCTGATCAGCAACGCCACGGCAAAAGCAATGGCGAGAAACGGCCAACCTTCGCGGGCGATAATAGGATGTGGGTAATTATTCAACTGCGCTCCGGATTGTCTTAAAGAAATGATAGAAATTTGATAGCGAGGCTATTCTAGTCGAGCGAGGGGCAAATGTAACCCTTTGCATTGCAATCAGTAACTAATTCCATAATAGCTTGAAAACAATCGGACACCGCCATTAGCGCGCGACTTTTGGCACGCGAACGACGAAACGGCAAAAATACAGGCGACCCGATCTCGGTCTGACGACAATCCAACTGAGGAAGTGGCGACCCGAATTGTCACTTGAAGCGCACTTTGCCAACCACGCGCATGGTCAATGTCGTTTCACCTGGCTCGAAGCTTGGCTCTTCCACTGGCGCACTATCCATTGATACCGAGCGCATCATCATTGCGCCTTTAGGCATGGCGGCTTCTGGCGCATAGTTTCCAGAGCCTTCAAAATCAATCGTGTCCAGTACCGCATCCGACTCACTGCGCCCCATAGCACGTGCAATAGAACCGATTCGCTCATTCAAATTCAGATAGGTAGCGGCGATCCGCTGATCGTCCATCTTTTTGCTGGTGGCGTCACTGAGACTGAAATGTAGACCATTCAGTCCGAGCACGCTTTGCACTGAAGCGACGGTCTTTGGCAAAGTATTCAAGTTGGTTGTGGTGGCATCCAGATATTGACCGACACGCCAACCAGTGGGTTGCCGTGGTTTATTGGTATTGGTTCGAGGCTGCGTCTCTTCAGGGTAAACCGGATAGGTGTAATAACCGCGCGTCTGCAGGATAGCCTGAGGGTCTTGCCGTTTAAGGATCTCGGCTCCCTGTTTCATCTTCTGGTTCACGCGCGAGGCCGCTGCGGCTTTGTCTTTATCCTGCTCTTCAATAGTGAAGGTCACGCGCACCTCGTCATTGACGTGCTTGACTTCACCGTAAGCAGGTACGACGACTAAAGCCCCGGTCGTCTGCACTTTAGTTTGTGCATATACGCTCAGACTAGCGACTGCCAACACGGATAAAACCACTAAATTACGGTATGGCGACATAGTATTTTCCCAAAAATAGAGGTTTGTACTAGAGATGTGAATCTCAATAGGATTCACAGCTCATGAAGTTGTAACAACAAGATGATAGATTGCCACTTTGATGACGGCATTCCGGTTTAGTTCTCATTGCCAACTAAATTCACATAGATTTATTCTATGGGATGAAGCAGATGATTTAACCAAATGTTTACTTCCGCGGCGGGGAAGTGGCGATGGCATCATATTGATAAGGTGGCAATGCTTCGCCACAATGTTTACAGAATAACGAGTCAGCTTCATGACCTTCAGTTAAACAATTTACACAAGTGCGCGTGGTCGGTGTCCCTCGCATCATGCTCATGGCCAGCTCTACCCCAACAATGCCTGTCGGCAAAGCAATGATGCCGTAACCGAGCAACATGGCCATGGAGGTAATCAACTGTCCGAATGGCGTTTTAGGATGGATATCGCCATACCCGGTGGTAGTCAGCGTCACGATGGCCCAATACATGCCGACAGGTATACTGGTAAAGCCATTCTCCGGTCCCTCAATGACATACATGATCGTTCCAAGAATGACGCTCATGATGATCACGGCACCGAGAAACACAAATATCTTGTGCCGACTATTACGCAGTGCCTGTAACAAAACCTGCGATTCATCGTAATAACGCGGTAATTTTAAGACTCGAAACACGCGTAACATCCGCAGCAACCGCACATCAATGAGGAAGTGAAACTCGGGCAACAATATAGCCAGGTATGTGGGTAATATCGACAACAGGTCAATCACCCCAAACAAGCTTGTCGCATAGCGCAACGGCCGCTTCACGCAAAGCAAACGAACGACATATTCAATCGTGAAGAGGATGGTAAATAGCCATTCCAATCCGTTCAATATCAAAAAATCGCGAGCCCGAATTGTGCCGATGCTATCGACGATAACCGTGGCAACACTCAGAACAATGATAATTAATAGCCCTGTGTCAAAACGCCGCCCGGCAACAGTGTCAGCCTCAAAAATGACTGTATATAGTCGCGCCCGCCAAGATTGATCGGGCTTACCAAAATGGGGCTTTTTAAAAACCGTTGTTGTCATGCTATGTGGGGATGATTTTTCGGATTGATAAATAAATGACTAATTACGACTCACAATGTCTCTCAACGACAGGTATCACGACTTTATAGCAAAAAGAGACGCAAATGCGCCCCCTTGTTTGCTTAACAGGCCAAATACTTACTTTCGAAACTAGGCGCTGATTCTAAGCCCGAGTATGACCGCTCCCCTGCTTCTTAGTTCTTGATGCTGAGACTTGGTATCTGGTTTGAGCGATGATTGCTCTTTTTTTGATCCTGAGGGTGGTAAACAAAAAAAGCTGTGCGTGTGCACAGCTTGTCGACTTCACGCTGTAGTCGCTTGCAAGCGATTACAGCAATGATGCCCTACCTTTCTTGAAACTAAAAACTGTATTAGTTTTTAGTTTGGTCCACCATTGCGTTCTTTTTAATCCATGGCATCATGCCACGCAGTTTTTCACCAACAACTTCAATTTGGTGCTCTGCATTTAAACGACGACGGGAGATCAACGTTGGTGCGCCAGCCTTGTTTTCAAGGATGAAGCTCTTTGCATATTCACCAGTTTGAATGTCTTTGAGAATCGCACGCATTGCATTTTTTGTTTCTTCGTTGACGATACGTGGGCCCGAAACATATTCGCCGTATTCAGCGTTGTTCGAGATTGAGTAATTCATGTTGGCAATACCGCCTTCATAGATCAGATCAACGATCAGTTTCAATTCGTGCAGGCATTCGAAGTAAGCCATTTCTGGTGCATAACCAGCTTCAACCAATGTCTCGAATCCAGCTTTGATCAGTTCAACTGCACCACCGCACAAAACTGCTTGCTCACCGAACAAGTCTGTTTCAGTTTCTTCACGGAAGTTAGTTTCGATGATACCAGCGCGACCGCCACCGTTTGCAGTTGCATACGACAGAGCGATGTCACGTGCAGTACCAGATTTGTCTTGATAGATGGCAATCAGGTGGGGAACGCCGCCACCTTGTGTGTATGTTTGGCGAACAGTATGGCCTGGTGCTTTTGGCGCGATCATGATGACGTCCAAATCAGCGCGTGGTGTTACTTGGCCATAATGTACGTTGAAACCGTGCGCAAACGCCAGTGTGGCGCCTTGCTTTGCGTATGGAGCAACATTTTCCGCGTAAACCTGGGCGATGTTTTCATCAGGCAAAAGAATCATGATGATGTCTGCAGCTTTAACAGCATCATTGACTTCAGCAACTTTCAAACCTGCATTGACCGCTTTATCCCACGATGCGCCGCCCTTGCGCAGACCAACAGTCACTTTAACGCCGGAGTCATTCAAGTTTTGCGCGTGCGCATGACCTTGTGAACCGTAGCCGATGATAGTAACGTTTTTGCCTTTGATCAGTGAAAGGTCAGCGTCTTTGTCGTAAAAAACTTTCATTTTTAATCCTAGTAATAATTCAATTGATAGAGAACTGTTTAGACAATCCAAATCAGTTCGATACATTCAGTTAGTGGAAACACATCCGAAAGCGTGACTTTTTCAGTCTTGCTTTACATCTCACGCATTACCGCTTATGCACATAAGAATGACGCATCAGACATGATTAAATCATCCCTGACACGAAACTTTTACACCTTTAAGATACGTTCTCCGCGTCCAATGCCCGAGGCACCGGTACGGACCGTTTCCAAAATTGAAGCCCGGTCTATCGACTCTATAAAGGCGTCCAGCTTGCTTTTGGCACCAGTCAATTCAATAGTGTAAGACTTATCCGTGACATCAATTATGCGGCCCCGGAAGATATCCGCAGTGCGTTTCATTTCTTCACGCTCCTTGCCGACCGCACGTACTTTGATCAGCATGAGTTCGCGTTCGATATGCGCGCCTTCGGTCAGGTCGACCACTTTGACGACTTCAATCAGACGATTCAGATGCTTAGTAATCTGTTCGATCACTTCATCTGAACCCCTTGTCACGATGGTCATCCGTGACAGGGTTGCATCTTCGGTCGGTGCGACCGTCAATGTTTCAATGTTGTAGCCACGAGCGGAGAACAAACCCACTACGCGTGAGAGTGCACCGGCTTCGTTTTCTAGCAGTACGGAAATAATATGTTGCATTACAGATCCTCCGAACCGAGTAGCATTTCAGTCAAGCCCTTACCCGACTTCACCATCGGCCAGACATTTTCGGTTTGATCAGTAATAAAGTTCATAAACACTAAGCGATCTTTCATGGCAAACGCTTCTTTCAGCGCACCGTCGACATCGCCAGGTTTTTCGATTTTCATACCGACGTGGCCATACGATTCGACCAGTTTGGTAAAGTCAGGCAACGAATCCATATACGACTCAGAGTAGCGGGAGCCGTAATCAATTTGCTGCCATTGACGCACCATGCCGAGGAAACGATTGTTCAGAAGGATGATTTTTGGCGTTAAGTGATATTGTTTGCAGGTCGCCAGTTCCTGGATACACATTTGGATAGATCCTTCGCCGGTAATACAAGCGACAGTAGAACCAGGGTTCGCCATCTGCACACCCATGGCGTACGGCAAGCCAACACCCATCGTGCCAAGACCACCGGAATTGATCCAGCGACGTGGTTTATCGAAACGATAATATTGCGCTGCCCACATTTGATGTTGACCAACGTCCGATGTGATAAACGCATCACCGTCTGTAATCTGCCAAACTTTTTCCACGACAGATTGCGGCTTGATAAATTCTGACGAACTCTCAAATTTCAGACAATCACGTGAACGCCATTGGTTAATCTGCGTCCACCAAGCAGCCAAAGCAATAGCGTTTGGCTTGGTTTCAGCAGCTTCTAGCTGAGCCAACATTTCTTGCAGAACGTCTTTTACGTTACCGACGATTGGAATATCGACTTTGACGCGTTTGGAAATCGACGATGGATCGATATCAATATGAATAATTTTGCGTGCATTGCTAGCAAAATGTTTAGGATTACCAATCACGCGATCGTCGAAACGCGCGCCGATAGCAATCAATACATCGCAATTCTGCATCGCCATATTGGCTTCGTAAGTGCCGTGCATGCCTGGCATACCGACAAACTTATCGCTTGACGCTTTGTAACCACCCAATCCCATCAGGGTATTGGTGCAAGGATAGCCAAGACGATCAACCAAACGGTTCAACTCTGGCGATGCATGCGCCAGAATCACGCCACCGCCGGTATAAATCATCGGGCGTTCAGCAGTTAGCAACAATTGCAGTGCTTTGCGGATCTGTCCTGAATGACCTTTATCTACAGGCTTGTACGAACGCATCTCGACTTCTTTCGGATACGCAAATACATGGCGATGCATGGTGATGTCTTTAGGGATATCAATCAGCACCGGTCCAGGACGACCGGTAGTGGCAATATAAAATGCCTTTTTAACCGTTTCAGCCAGATCCTTGACATCTTTGACAAGGAAATTATGCTTAACGCAAGGACGTGTAATACCAACGGTATCGCACTCCTGAAAAGCATCTTCACCGATAGCATAGGAAGGAACCTGACCCGAAATCACGATCATCGGAATCGAGTCCATATACGCAGTTGCCAAGCCAGTGACCGCGTTGGTGACGCCGGGACCGGAGGTGACAATCGCTACACCGACTTTGTTCGAGCTGCGCGAATAGGCATCAGCAGCGTGGATCGCAGCCTGCTCGTGACGAACTAGTATGTGTTGAAATTTATCTTGTTGAAATATGGCGTCATAAATGTATAACACCGAGCCGCCTGGATAGCCGAAAACGTGCTCGACGCCCTCTTCTGCCAGACAACGAACTAAAATTTCTGCGCCGCTAATGGGCAAATTTGTATCTTGACTCATGCTTCTATGTCCTTTCAAGGTCCATGGGAAATTGATCGGATGCTCTCTCCTAATGATAACGGCGGCTTGCTACATGGATTTTGGCATTCCTTTTTTGTGCCTTCACAACATTTCGTTGCGTACCCGTAGATACGATTCAAAATGTCGCTTCGCGCGACTCGTTCAGCCAATTACCTTGAAGCAACACGTCCATTCTCTCGCGCTTGTGGCACGGGTTAGAGCAAACAGCTTTCAAATATGAAGCGCGTCTTGTCACTAATCAGCATCTTGCGCTGGTCGCGAAAAGACCATGGGTCCACTTCAGGATGCTGAAGTGGAGTGATACCATAATGCGTACTTTCATTTTGGTCAAGGCAAATTCAACGAAACCCTCTTGAAATCTTCCTAATTTGAACACAACTACGTATTATTGCCCCACGAGCACTGTATTTTTGATAGCATTCGATCAGTTTAAAAATCCCTTTTTTAACGATTCAACCTGATGCATCAATAAATTAGTCAGCGCTTACGAGCGAACTAATACTCTTTGATTACTCAGGACGCGTTAGAAACTAGTTTGCCCGCAACAACGCAGCAAAATTCTGAACAACTTTCACTGGCTGGCAGCGAATGACACTCTGTATGACACACGGTGAAACGCGCGCCACAATGCATGGCAACCGATAAAGAACTTTCAGATTTTCTCGAAAACGTAGAGCGACGCGCTTTTAAACAGGCGGTGTACGCAGTCCGCAAGGACGAGTCAGCGCTGGACATTGTCCAGGACGCGATGATCAAGCTTGCGGAAAAATACGGTGACAAACCGTCTGCCGAGTTACCGATGTTGTTTCAACGCATCTTGCAAAACACGATCCTCGATTATTTTCGGCGTGAAAAAGTACGCAACACGTGGGTTAGTCTTTTTTCGAGCATGGGTCACGATAAGACCAGCGACGAAGATTATGACGTGCTTGAAACGTATGAATCAGAGGACGGCTCGCAAGCTGCTGAGTCCAGCTCGTCCCAGCTTGAACGAGAACAAATCCTCGAAATCATTGATCAAGAGGTTCAAAAGCTGCCTGGGCGTCAACGGGAAGCGTTCCTGATGCGTTATTGGGAGGACATGGATGTCGCCGAGACTGCCGCCGCAATGGGTTGCTCTGAAGGCAGTGTAAAAACACACTGCTCTCGTGCTACACACACCCTGGCACAAGCGCTTAGGGCCAAAGGAATAAGTTTATGAGCAGTAAAGACATCAATTTTGCGTACAAAGTACGCCACGCGCTTAATGAGCGTATCGACGACATGCCGACAGCCACATTGGACCGGCTGGCCGCTGCACGTCAAATGGCCTTGTCTCGCAAGAAAGCCGACAAACCTTTACGCGTTGTCGCCCACCAAAATGTTGTTGCAGGAACAGCAAATAGCTTTTTCCCACAAGCTACTTCATGGTGGACGCGACTAGGCGTTGCTGCGCCGATACTTACTGGCGTTGTGCTATTTTTCGGCCTGTATCAGTATGAGCAACAACATCGTATAACCGAAATTGCGGCTATTGACGCCGCTGTACTTGCTGATGAAGTCCCGCCTTCCGCTTATTTAGACCGAGGTTTTGATACTTATCTTGCCAAACACGAAGAATAAGAATGGCGCTAATACCAACAATAGAAAATAATGAAGAGCGACTTGCAGCGACTGCGCTGTCAAATAGCAAAGCCACATCTATAGGTAAACTTCTATCTTTAAAGCACCTTGCTAAATCGCGTACTTTTATGCTTACCTTATTGACAGTATTAATGTTAATAATGAGCTCTGCGTCGGTGCTGATGCGTCCTTCACATGCTGCCGATGCCCTTGGTGCGAGCGCCAGCACAAGTACTGTAGGCAACAACAGTAAGGCGACAGGCGAATTGGCGATCAAGCCAAAACCTGCCAATCCATCAAAGGTCAACAAACCGACCGACAGCAAAGCCGAATGGGAAGATCTTACTGCTGCACAGAAACTGATATTAGCGCCGCTGGCTTCTGGCTGGAATAGCTTAAAACTCTCCACTCGAAAAAAGTGGGTTGAGATCAGTAAACGTTTTGCCAGCCTGAGTCCTACCGAACAATCACGGGTTCAGGACCGAATGCATGATTGGGTAAATCTGACACCTGAACAACGGCGGGTCGTGCGTGAAAATTACGCTAGGAACAGAAGACTGGACACCGAGCAACGAGCGAAACGTTGGGCAGAATATCAACAATTGCCGGAAGCAGAAAAACAAAAATTAGCAGCAGAAGCGGCGGCGGCAAATAACCGCAAGCGCATCACTGCGCAAGTGCTGTCGCCCCAAACCAAACCTAAAGAAGCAAAACCAATTCAGCTGGCACCGAAACCAGTGCCTGCTGCGGTGCCAGCGCCGGCGCAAACTGCGAGTCCGGCATCGGCCGTTGATGCAGTTGGCCATTAAATCAGATCTGGATAGGTCACGACATTGCCGAAGCGGTCGATGCTAAAATTTGACGAATAGTCAGCACTGTAAGTCGGCTAAAAGTAAGCTATAAGTCGGTTATATTGATCGCCACACGTACAAAGAAATAATCGCACCTTGAATCCTTCCGCGCCATCCAACGATACCGTTATTTCCACTGAACCCGCAACGCCATCGCTTAAAAGGCGCTTTGGCAGCATGATGTACGAGGCAATGCTGCTGTTTGGCATCCTGTTCATCGCCGGTTTGCTTTTTTCGACATTGCTACAGCAACGCAACGCATTGTATTTGCGGCACGGCCAGCAAATATGGCTATTCGTGGTGTTGACCGCGTATTTTGTCTGGTGCTGGAGTCACGGTGGTCAAACGCTGGCTATGAAAACCTGGCGACTCCAGTTGATCAATAAAGATGGTAGCGCAATGAAGGCAAAAGACGCTTTGGCGCGCTATTTGTTAGCATGGCTATGGTTTCTTCCTGGATTGATGCTCGCCTGGGCTTTCGGCGCGCACACCTGGATGCTGGCAATCGTTCCCGTTTTGAATTTTGTTTTATGGTCACTCACTATTTATCTTGACCCACAGCGTCAGTTTTTGCATGACCGACTGGCGGGGACCAAATTAGTAGACATGGTGGAAAGCGTAAAGCCGCCAGGAAAAAGACGCTGGTATCATTAAAGACTAGGGGCCTTACAATCCAGCTACGTCAAATCTCGAATCCCTTGGTTAGCCGCTTTGCAATACCGCCAGTTCTTCTTCCGAAAATCCTGCCGCGCGGCGTGCGTCCAAATTAAAAGGTCCACGCAAAACCGGTGCTTGATATTGGACTACCAGATTGGCAAAGGCTGCAATCGGCTCAAGCTGGCGCTCTTTACACAGCCAGTTATACCAATGGTTACCAATCGCGACATGACCCACCTCTTCCCGTAAAATAATGTCGAGAATCTCGGCCGCGGCTAAGTCTCCGGCCTGCGCAATTTTTGCCCGCACAGCGGGTGTGGCATCCAATCCACGCGCCTCAAGGGTACGCGGCACCAACGCCATGCGTGCCAAAATGTCATCTTTTGTTTTTTCAGCCATTTCCCACATGCTGTTATGCCCGGGGAAATCACCATAGGCAAACCCTAAGGTCTGCAGATGTCGCGCCAACATGCCAAAGTGTTGCGCCTCCTCCACCGCGACACTCAGCCAGTCAGTGTAATACTGGTCCGGCATAGCAGGAAAACGGCACACAGCATCTAACGCCAAATTGATAGCATTGAACTCAATGTGTGCCAGCGCGTGGATCAGTGCGGCGCGGCCTTCCTCGGTGCGCATGGACCGATGCTTCAATGTTTTAGGCAATACGAGTTCGGGCCGAGACGGGCGACCCGGAATCGCGCCTGCTTCAGCCTCACCCACCAGCGAAGCATGCGCATCCAATGTAAGGGTGTTATTTTTGAAATCAGCGTTTAATGCCGCTACCTCCAATACCTTTGCCGCAGGATCGCGCAATAGCAAGCAGCGCAAGGCCGATGCACGCAACTCGGGCAACAGTTCAGGCGATAATACTGGTGGTAACTCTGCTTCTGGAACAACAAAAATAGGTTCAGACATACTCTTCATGCTAGCAGCGGTAAAATAGGATTTTTAGGAATAATTGCGATTTAAGTTACAACAAACCGCGGCGTAAAATGTAAATAAATTTCGTCAAAACCTGGTGCAGGAATAAAGTAGATAAATATAATCAATTAAATAATCTACAAAACGATCCTGTCACCGATCAAAACAAACACCCACATTCTACGGAGAATTATGAGTATCTACCAACTTGGCGAACATTGCCCCGACGTTGACCCATCCGCCTACATCACAGAGAGCGCGACGCTTATTGGCAAGGTTAAGATTGAGGCCAGAGCCAGCGTCTGGTTCGGCGTTACCATTCGTGGAGACAACGAACTGATTACGGTCGGTCTCGGCAGCAATGTACAAGAAAACTCAGTTTTGCATACTGATCACGGCTATCCCCTTACTATTGGCGAAAATGTCACTATCGGTCATCAAGTTATGTTGCACGGATGCACCATTGGCGATGGCTCGTTGGTTGGGATACAGGCTGTGATACTCAATGGTGCCAAGATCGGTAAAAATAGTCTGGTTGGCGCTGGTGCTCTGGTAACCGAAGGCAAAGTCTTTCCCGATAATGCATTGATTATGGGAACGCCAGCCAAGGTGGCCCGCATGTTAACGGAAGAAGAAATCGCCAAGTTGGTAAAAGGCGCGCAAACTTACGCCGAACGCGGTCAGGAATATAAAACCCAACTTAAAAAAATCGGCTAGAGAGTAATGACCGAAAAAGGTACAAAGAACGTAATGGATATGAGTAACGATAATCTACAAAAATTTATGATCGAAAACGCCTCGGTTCGAGGCGAGTTGGTTGAACTTTCTAACACTTGGCAGCAGGTATTGGCGCGTCGAAACTATCCGCCAGCAGTGACTAATTTGCTGGGCGAAATGATGGCAGCGGCCGCCTTGTTGAGCGCCAATTTGAAATTCAATGGCGTGATCGTGATGCAAATTCACGGGGATGGCCCGATCCGCCTGTTGGTGGTCGAATGCGATGCCAAGTTGCAGATGCGCGCCACAGCAAAACTAGTCCCCGATACGGTAGTAGAGGATGGTGCTACATTGGCCCAACTGGTGAATGTCAACGGTCATGGTCGTTTTGCCATCACACTTGATCCGCAAGACAAAATGCCAGGACAACAACCCTATCAGGGAATCGTGCCTCTCGATGGCGATAACGTTGCGGAGGTGATCGAAAATTACATGCTGCGTTCAGAGCAACTTGATACAAAGTTGTGGCTGGCTGCTGATGCCAACGTCTCGCGTGGTTTGCTATTACAAAAGTTGCCCAACCATGGCGGGATTGGCATTACTGAAGAAGACCCGCTGGAAAGCTGGAATCGCGTGTCTATGCTGGGTGCGACATTACGTCCCGCTGAAATGCTATCGACCGATATTCAGACATTATTGCGACGTTTATTCTGGGAAGAAACAGTCCGCGTTTTTGAACCACAACACCCTAGTTTTGTGTGCAACTGCTCACGAGAAAAGGTAGGCAACATGCTGCAGATGCTGGGACAAAAAGAAGTTGATGAAGCGATTGCTGAGTTGGGCAACGTATCGGTCGACTGCGATTTTTGCGGTCAAAATTATGCATTTGACAAAGTCGACTGCGCGCACCTTTTCGCTATCAGTGCACCTGTAGAGACCTTGTTAGGTACCGGAAATATTAAGCATTAAGCACGTATTAATTCGTAGGTAATAAGCATTAGCAACAGGCAAAGGGAGTGCCCTTTCCTATTGTAAAGATCACGATCCAGCCCGATACCTTAAAGGGTTACCGGCGCTGGCAATCTTGCAAGATATAAATTGGATGGAATGATCTTGGGGAATTTCAGTTGTTGCACTTAACGCTAGCTAAAGCGTAGACAGATTAGTCCCGTACTTGCTGCGCCACCCGTTGAGCAATGTTGACTTGTGCTTGTTTCAACACTCGCTTAGCGGTCGGATGAACAGGCTTAGCAGACTTCAAACCCGTGGTCTTCTTTGGCGCTTTATCTTCTGTCTTGCCCGGTATCGCAGCGCCCACCTTGTCTGACAATAGTTGCGCTTCCTTCAGCGTCGATACCAGTTCAGTATTGTTCGGATCTAATATCTGGACGAAAATTTCATCCTGTTTGATCATGCCCAACTCAGTACGAGCGCGCTCTTCGACAGCACCGGTCCCTTCTTTCAAATCATGTACTTCCGAATCCAGCTTGGCATTCCTTGCTTTCAGCTCGACGATTTTTTCATGCGCAGTGGTGACTTGCTGCCCCATATCAGCGACTCGCAGCCAGCCGCCTTTTCCTAACCACAAAGGGTATTGGATCAACGCCAACAACACAGTAAGGCAAATAGCGATAAGACGCATTAACAATCCATATTCAATTTATGCAAATCCGGCCAGCGATTAAATTAACTCGCTGGCCGGATTTACATAAGGCAATTCGCAATACTTTTACTTCAAGTTATAAAAAGCAGCACGACCCGGATAACTGGCGATATCACCCAAATCTTCTTCAATACGCAGCAGTTGGTTGTACTTCGCCATCCGATCGGAACGCGACATTGAGCCGGTTTTGATCTGCAATGCGTTTGTACCAACTGCGATATCCGCAATAGTAGAATCTTCGGTCTCACCTGAACGATGCGAGATCACCGCAGTATAGCCAGCGCGTTTCGCCATTTCAATCGCAGCAAACGTCTCTGTCAGCGTACCAATCTGGTTGATCTTAATCAAGATCGAGTTCGCGATATTTTTTTGTATGCCTTCGCGCAGAATTTTGGTATTGGTCACAAACAGATCATCACCAACCAACTGTATTTTCTTACCCAAAGTCTCGGTAAGAAGTTTCCAGCCATCCCAGTCGTCTTCGGCCATGCCGTCTTCGATACTGATGATCGGATATTTGTCGCACCACGATGCCAGCAGACCGGTGAATTGCGCGCTCGTTAGTGTCATATCTTCACCGGCCAGCACGTATTTACCATCTTTGTAAAACTCACTGGCTGCGCAATCCAGGCCCAGTGCGACTTGTGTACCTGGCTCGTAGCCAGCCGCTTCAATCGCCTGAATGATCAACTTCAGCGCTTCTTCATGACTAGCAACTGAAGGGGCAAAACCGCCTTCATCACCAACTGATGTTGTCAATCCTTTTTCTTGCAGGATTTTTTTCAACGCGTGAAATATTTCAGCGCCGTAACGAATCGCTTCACGGAAGCTAGGAGCGCCAACCGGGATGATCATGAACTCTTGAATATCGAGGTTGTTGTCTGCGTGCGCGCCGCCGTTGATCACGTTCATCATCGGAACAGGCATTTGCATCGCACCGCTACCGCCAAAATAACGATACAGTGGCAAGCCGGCCTCTTCAGCCGCCGCTTTAGCGACTGCCATTGAAACTGCCAGCATGGCGTTGGCACCCAAACGACCTTTGTTTTCGGTGCCGTCAAGATCAATCAGCGTCCGGTCGAGGAATGCTTGTTCGTTAGCGTCCAAACCCATGATCGCTTCAGAAATTTCTGTATTAATATGTTCACAGGCAGTCAATACGCCTTTACCGCCGTAGCGATTTTTATCGCCGTCACGCAATTCGATTGCTTCCCGGGAACCAGTCGAAGCACCGGATGGGACCGATGCACGCCCCATCACGCCGGATTCTAGCAGGACGTCGCATTCGACAGTTGGATTGCCGCGTGAATCAATGATTTCGCGGCCGATGATGTCAACAATTGCACTCATGTATTTCTATCTCCGTAATGATGCGTCTTAATTAATACGTGACTAAATGTCTCACTTCATGTCTCACTTAGTGCCTGAATTCGTACTTAACCTCATGCTTTAGATTAATCCTCAGCTTAGTATCTCGGTTGTTGCCTAAAAAGCATCCCAAAAAAAAGTATGAGGAGAAGTCGCTTTTTGGCTATTCCAATATTGCCAGACTGACCACCGACTCTCGCCTTAAGGCGATTCATGTAACGCAATAATAATGTAGCTCGGCTAATGTAGCTTAACAAAAGTGATACGCCATCATTCCAAGATGATGACGCATATCTAAATTTTAAGCTAAATGGATCATAGTCATGCTTTAAGTCTTTGCATTACTCACAACGGCTTGCTGATGTGCTAACGCTGCAGAAATGAACGAAATAAATAATGGATGCCCATCACGCGGCGTCGACTTGAATTCTGGATGATATTGCACGCCGACGTACCAAGGATGCGCATGTTCTCCAGTTCGCGGCAATTCCATCACTTCGCATAAATCTTCGGTAGGCGTACGTGCCGAAACCACTAAACCGGCCGCTTCGATACGGTCCAGATAATGATTGTTGGCCTCGTAGCGGTGACGATGACGCTCTGTCACGGTTGAACCGTAGATTTCAGAAGCTAGCGTGTTTGGTTTGATTTGACAAGTCTGAGCACCCAGACGCATCGTTCCGCCCAAATCTGAATTCGCATCACGCGTTTCAACTTTGCCGTCGTGATTTTGCCACTCATTGATGAGTGCAACGACAGGCTGCTCGGTCTGTTCGTCAAATTCGGTTGAGTTTGCCAATGTCAAGCCGGCTACATTACGTGCATATTCGAGCAAGGCCACTTGCATACCCAGGCAAATACCCAAGTAAGGTATTTTGTTTTCCCGAGCGAACCGCGCCGCCATGATCTTACCTTCTACACCGCGCTTACCAAATCCGCCTGGTACTAAAATAGCATCGTATTTCATCAGTGAATTCGCGCCATTGGCTTCGATTTCTTCTGAGTCCAGATATTCAATGTTGACACGCGATTCTGTATGGATCCCGGCGTGACGCAAGGCCTCCGTCAAAGATTTATACGACTCCGTTAAATCTACGTATTTTCCGACTATGCCGATTGTCAGCGCGTGTTTTGGATTTTCCAGCGCACTGACAAGGTTGGTCCACATCGTCAGGTCAGCAGGACTTGGTGTCAAGCCGAGCTTTTCGCAAATGATCGCATCCAGTCCCTGATCATGGAGCATTTGAGGAATTTTATAGATTGTGTCGACATCCCACACTGAAATCACCGCTGCCATTTCAACGTTTGAGAAGAGCGAAATCTTGGCCCGCTCTTCATCCGGAATAGGACGGTCTGCACGACACAAGAGGGCGTCGGGCAATATACCGATTTCACGCAATTTTTGTACGCTATGCTGGGTTGGCTTGGTTTTCAGTTCACCGGCAGATGGCAAATAAGGCACCAATGTCAAATGCACGAATGCGGCAGCCTTGCGACCAGCCCGCAAACTTAATTGGCGTGCTGCTTCAAGAAACGGTAGCGACTCGATATCTCCGACAGTACCGCCGATTTCGACTAGCGCCACGTCAAAGCCTTCTGCTCCGCGATGAATATAGTCCTGAATTTCATTGGTGATATGCGGAATCACTTGCACGGTTTTACCGAGGTATTCACCACGACGTTCCTTGCGGATAACGGCCTCATAGACCTGTCCGGTAGTAAAGTTATTTACTTTCTTCATGCGCGTTGTAATAAAACGCTCATAGTGGCCGAGATCGAGATCAGTCTCAGCGCCATCGTCGGTGACGAAAACTTCACCGTGTTGGAGCGGACTCATGGTGCCTGGATCGACGTTGATGTACGGATCGAGCTTAATGAGGGTGACTTTTAGGCCACGCGATTCGAGGATCGCGGCGAGGGAAGCGGCGGCAATCCCTTTACCTAGGGAAGACACGACGCCGCCAGTAACAAATACAAACTTGGTCATTGCGGATGGTGCCGAACGGCACATGCGGGAAATTCGAATTATACCTCAATCGGAGGCAATTCTTACTGAAAAAAGCACGCAATTATCGTGTAGTGGTCATCGTAGCTTTGTTCCCGTTCCGATATACGCAATCTTCTGTTCGTCAAAAAAAAATTAAAAATGTCGTGGACAAAATGACATTACAAGACCGGCGTCGGCAAAAAATTGTGCATCATGTAATAATTCCGCACTACCGCACACCTCTCAATCGCCTGCCAACCTGGACTTCTCCGTGTTTTTTCTTATTTCGCATCATCATCTGTCGACGGCTCGGCAACACACTCTTCAGCGTCCAGCAATATGAGCAGACTTTTTAGCGATGTAGAAGGTGATGATGGAATTTCTGGCGCGCAGAGACGCGTCGCCATTATTGTCATGATTTTGGGTACCGGAATGACGGTCCTGGACGGCTCTATTGTCAACGTTGCACTTCCGATCATTGCGCGTGATTTACACGTCGTCCCGTCGGCGGCTGTCTGGATTGCGAACGCCTATATTCTAGCTGGTGCGATGACGATGGTGGCCTTTGCTTCGCTCGGCGACGTGATTGGTTTTCGCCGTTTGTATATGGGCGGCATTTTCCTGTTTACGCTTAGTTCGCTCGGTTGCGCTTTATCTGAGTCGTTAACGACGCTCAATATATTGCGCTTTATCCAGGGAATAGGTGCGGCTGCGGCCATGAGTATCGGTCCAGCGCTTTATCGTAATATTTTTCCTACACGTCTACTTGGATCGGCACTTGGTATCAATGCCATGGTGGTCGCGTCCTCCTTAGCCGCGGGTCCGGCTATTGGCGGCGCGATGCTATCGGTATTGAGTTGGCCCTGGCTATTTGCGGTCAATGTTCCGATCGGCATCCTTACGCTGACATTAGCGCGACGCGTGCTGCCATCTGACCGTGGTCGCGGCGGTAAATTTGACGTGGCCGGTGCGGTTCTCTCGGCGCTAGCGTTAGCCGCCATCGTACTTGCAGTGGACGGATTGTCCCGACACGATAGCTTGTTCAACGAACTGGTACTTGCCATTGTTGCCCTTATCGCCGTAGTGCTTTTTATTTTCCGACAAAAACGTGCACCCGCGCCTTTATTACCACTCGATATTTTTTCTTCGATTCGGTTTTCGATGGCCGTGGCCACGTCACTGTGCTCATTCGTCGGTCAAGGCATTGCGTTTATTGCGCTACCATTTTTATTTCAGGGCGCATATGGTTTCAGTCCACTAATGTCGGCAGCCCTATTTACACCGTGGCCCGTGGCAATCGTGATTACTGCGCCCATCGCCGGACGGCTCGCTGATCGCTACCCGGCGGCATTACTGTCCACTTGCGGTCTGGCTGTATACACAATCGGCCTGGTGTTACTGGCCTGTCTTGGCCCGCATCCATCGGTGATGGATATTTTGTGGCGCGCCTTTATTTGTGGCCTAGGATTTGGATTTTTTCAAAGCCCGAACAACCGCGAAATGATGACCAATGCACCGCGTTCGCGCAGCGGTACAGCTTCCGGCGTGTTGGCAATCGCCCGCACGTTCGGTCAATCGCTGGGTGCAGCGATGGTCGCCATCGCTTTAACGGCGGCAAGCAGTCATCTGGCTAGCACGCTAAGTGCATCACCTGATTCCTCAGTGAATATTACTTCTCCGATTAACTCTGCGTTGATCGATGCCAGTGCGGTCCATTTGTCGCTTTGGATTGCCGCTTCAGCCACGTTGCTCGCGACAATTATTAGCGCTTTGCGTATTCGACACGGAAGAGAAAATAACACCAAAATGTAACCGCGTATTGTGTGCTTGCAACTACGCGTAGCCGCTGACTAAGTAGTATTTATTGCCCTAAAGAATTTTTTATCTGAAACTGACAAATTTGTCATATTCATGACAGCCTGTCGTCCCTTGGCGGCGCTTAAAGTACGGTGGTAAACATGCCAGTCCGGCAGCTACTTGCATTGACGGACGGGCATTCCGTCCGATAGCCCAACCGCTCAATGCAGGCCATGACCTCGACCACATTTTATCCCTGTCAACACGCCCATCTGACCCGCCCTTCTGCCGTAAAAGTATCTGTTAGGGCGGCCGCAGTCACCGCAGTCACATTACTGACGATTACACTATTGGGTGGCTGCGCAGTCGGGCCGGATTACATACGGCCGCAAATCGATACTCCAAGCGCTTTTAAAGAAGATACCGCCTGGAAAACGGCAACCCCGCAACAAATCGATGCCAACCAGCAATGGTGGGAAATGTATGGCGATAGCACGCTCAATGCGCTCATCATTGAAGCCAATCGTGCCAATCAAAATATCCGTCAGGCGGAAGCCCAATATCGTCTGGCACGTGCCACCGCTGATGTCGCTCGCTCAGGTTTTTGGCCAACCGCAGGCGTCGGCATTGGAGCGGGTCGTGCGCGAACCATCAGCAGTGGCGTGGCCTCACAGGGCAATAGCTACAATGCCTCTATCAACGCCAGTTGGGAGCCGGACATCTGGGGTGGCGTGCGACGCGCGGTGGAATCAGGCGAAGCTGGTACGCAAGCAAGTGCAGCCGATCTTGCTGCAGCACGGTTGAGTATTCAGGCCACATTGGCACAAGATTATCTGCAACTGCGGATAACCGATCAACTTAAAGATTTATATGCCCGCACCGATGCGGCTTATACGCGCTCGCTTAAACTGACTCAAAGTCAGTACAACGCAGGTGTCGCCTTACGCTCTGACGTTGCGCAGGCCGAAGCACAATTAAAAACAGCCCAAGCGCAGGCTATCGATCTAAACGCACAGCGTGGCCAATTGGAACACGCAATAGCCATTTTGACCGGTAAATCACCGGCAGCCTTTTCGCTTCCCGCCATACCGTCCGCCTCACTGTCACCTTTAGTCGCGCATTTGCCCATCGTCCCGCCCGGCCTGCCCTCTGATCTTCTGGAGCGACGGCCGGATATTGCCGCCGCCGAACGCCGCGCTGCGCTTGCCAATGCCAATATAGGCGTTGCCAAGGCAGCCTATTTCCCTGTTCTGATGCTGAATGCCAGCGGCGCTTTTACTGCTGGCAGCCTGGCGACCTGGTTTGATACGCCAGGCCGCGTATGGTCGCTTGGTAGTGCGCTGGCGCAAACACTTTTCGATGGCGGATTACGGCGCGCGCATAGTGATCAGGCCATCGCATCTTATGACAGTGCAGTTGCACAATACAAACAAACGGTCTTGGGCGGCTTTCAGGACGTCGAAGATAATCTGACGACGCTGCATGTACTGGATCAGGAGGGCACCGTGCAAGATCAGGCCGTCGCTGCCTCGCAACTGTCTGAACGGTTAGCGCTGAGCCAATACCAGGCTGGTACTACGACCTACTTAAGTGTTGCCACCGCACAAACAATAGCGTTGACTAACGCTCGCACCGCCGTGCAAATACGCGGACGCCAATTGGTAGCCAGTGTCGGTTTGATCAAGGCCATCGGCGGCGGTTGGGATGTGCGCGCTTTAAGCAAAGACGCCATGAACAAGGATGCGCTAAATAGCCCTGCTATTGGCCCTACCGCACAAAACACTCAGAACAAACCCGTTATCCAAACTAATAAAACCAATTAATTTCGTGAGTAACCACATGTCCACACCATTTTTCCGCCGCCGCTCAACACATATCATTGGCGCTGTTCTTTTGATTTTGATTGCTGTCGGTATCTGGAAGGTAAAGCACAAAGTTGTTGCTCCTGTCGCTAATCAGATCCCACCGGTCGAAGCAACAACCGCGCTGGTCACACAGCGAGACATGCCAATTTATCTGAGCGGTGTTGGCACCGTCACTGCCAATGCAACGGTCGTCGTCAGAACCAGGATTGATGGTCAACTGCAGAAAGTTGCTTTCATTGAAGGCCAGGATGTGAGGGCAGGACAATTGTTAGCACAAATCGATTCACGTGCATTGCAAGCACAACTGGAACAAGCGCAAGCACAAAAAGCGAAAGACCAGTCGTTAAGCAGCAATGCCAAACTGGATTTGCAACGTTACACCGTGCTACGTCAGCAAGATGCTGCCACCCAACAAACACTCGACACGCAAAAAGCGTTAGTGACGCAGCTCGAAGCTTCAATACAAACCGACGATGCGCAGATCAGTTATGCCAAGGTGCAACTGAGCTACACCACTATCAGCGCGCCAATCAGTGGTCGCGTCGGGGCGCGATTAGTCGATGCAGGCAATGTTGTGCACGCCACGGACACCAATGGTCTGGTCGTCATCAACCAAATCGATCCAATCACCACTTTATTTACATTGCCCGAAGAAAACTTTCAAGCAATTAATAAGGCCCTTCACGGAAATCAATTGCCGCTGAAAGTCGCTGCCTATGATCGGCAGAGTAATCAGGCACTAGCCACAGGTCGCCTGAGTTTGCTTAACAACCAGATTGATACCACTTCAGGGACAGTGCAGCTTAAGGCAACGTTTGAGAATCCGACTCATGTGTTATGGCCGGGACAATATGTCAACGTCCGTCTCTACCTGACTGACATCCCGCAGGCGTTAACGTTACCGGCCGCGGCAGTTCAACGCGGTCAGGATGGTACTTACGTCTATGTCGTGAATCCCGACACTAGCGTCAAAGCACAGTCGGTGCATGTCGCACAAATACAGGAAGGTGTAGCGGTTATCGATACCGGCCTGACAAATGGCGAAAAGGTGGTCATTGACGGCCAATATAAGCTCAAACCTGGCGTCAAGATTATTGAAACCAATACGCCGGTCGCACCAGCAAAAGGAGCGACTAATTGAGCATCTCGGCAGCCTTTATAAAGCGTCCTATTGGGACGACGCTCTTAGCGATTGCTATTATGCTGGTAGGCGTTGCGGTCTGGCCGTTGTTGCCGGTCGCCCCGTTGCCGCAGGTTGATTTTCCAACGATTCAGGTATCTGCGAATCTGCCGGGCGCTAGCCCTGAAACCATGGCATCCAACGTTGCCCAACCATTGGAGCGTCAGTTTTCATTGATTGCCGGTTTATCGCAAATGACCTCAGCCAGTGCGCTTGGATCATCTCAAATTACGCTGCAGTTTGATTTAAACCGGAATATTGATGCGGCCGCACTTGACGTGCAGGCTGCTATTAATGCATCCAGCGGTCAACTACCGGCTAACTTACCGAACCCGCCTACCTTCCGCAAAATTAATCCGGCCGATTCACCGATTCTGGTCATGGCTGTGCAATCGTCGACTCTGCCACTAATTGAAGTCAACGATTACGCCGATAATATTTTGGCGCAACAAATTTCGCAGATTACCGGCGTTGGATTAGTGAATATCGGTGGCGCACAAAAGCCTGCGATTCGGATTCAAGTTGACCCGACCAAAATGTCAGCGCTGGGCATGAACCTTGAAGATATTCGTGGCGTTATAGCCAGTACGACCGTCAATCAGCCAAAAGGTACGATTGATGGCGACAAGCAAAGCTTTACCGTCTATACCAACGACCAATTACTTAAAGCCAAACCGTGGAATGACATGGTGCTGGCGTACAAAAACGGGGCGCCGATACGTGTCAGTGACATCGGTATTGCAATTGATGCGCCTGAAAACATGAAAGTTGCCGGTTGGGCCTATGCAGGTAAAGCCGCACCAGCCGACAGCACAGTGATCAATGGACGCTCGATCGTGCTGGCGATTACCAAACAACCGGGCGCCAACGTGATCGAAACAGTCGACCGGATCAAGGCCGCGTTGCCACGCTTGCAGGCAGCAATCCCACCCTCGGTGCGCGTCAACACGCTGATAGATCGCACGCAAACAATCCGCGCATCCGTGCTGGATGTAGAACTCACGCTGATGCTGACAATTGCGTTGGTGGTGATGGTTATCTTTATGTTCCTGCGCAATATCCCAGCAACATTAATTCCCAGTGTCACCGTGCCATTGGCATTAATGGGCACAGCAGCGGTTATGTATCTGATCGGCTTTAGTCTCGACAATCTGTCGCTAATGGCGCTCACCATTGCGGTGGGATTTGTAGTCGATGATGCGATTGTGATGTTGGAGAATATTTATCGTTACGTGGAAGAAGGCATGTCACCGATGGAAGCAGCGTATAAAGGCGCGGGTGAAATCGGTTTTACGATTATTTCTATTTCGGTTTCATTAATAGCAGTGTTTATTCCACTGCTCCTGATGGGCGGCATTGTTGGACGTTTGTTCCGCGAATTTGCAATCACTGTGACCTTGACCATCGTGATATCGGTGATTATTTCACTGACGTTAACACCAATGCTTTGTTCACGCTTTTTGCGCAATCATCATGACGAAAAACACGGTCGCCTGGCGCTATTATTTGAGCGCGGATTCGATGCGATGCTGGATGGCTATAAACGCGGTCTGCATGTTGTCATGCGCCATCAGTTCATTACTCTGTGCGTATTTATTTGTACTTTAGTCGCTACAGTGGTGTTGTTCGTGATTATTCCTAAAGGGTTTTTCCCGCAACAAGATACCGGCTTTATTTTCGGCTTTGCGGAGTCCGCACAGGATGCATCGTTTGCATCGATGAATGGCAGAATGTTGAAGCTTGCCGACGTTATTCGCGAGGATCCGGATGTGACCGGTTTCGGTATGAGCGGAGGGCAGACAACGTTCAATACTGGCAATTTCTTTATTAGCCTGAAGCCAAAAGACGAAGGCCGTACTTCGACTGCTGACGAGGTGATTACACGATTGCGTCCGCAGCTTGCTAAAGTTCAGGGCGTCAATCTGTTCTTGCAGGCCGGCCAGGATATTAACGTCGGAGGACGTTTATCCCGCACCCAATATCAATATACGATTACCGACTCCTCCTTATCAGAACTTGATGTGTGGGCACCAAAATTATTAGCGCGCTTCCGTCAATTACCGGCATTGACCGATGTCGCCTCCGATCAGCAAAATGCGGCAGCAACGGCGACCCTGACCATTGATCGCGCACGTGCATCAAGTTTTGGCATTTCCCCTGCGTTGATTGATTCCACTATTTATGACGCCATTGGACAGCGTCAGGTCGCGCAATATTTTACGCAGGTAAACAGTTATCACGTGATACTCGAAGTAACGCCAAAATTGCAGACCGATCCTGCATTATTTGACAAGTTGTACATGACCTCGCCGTTGACCGGACAACAGATTCCGTTATCAACTTTTATTAAGGTGGACACAACCAAGACCGGCTATCTATCGATTAGCCATCAAAGTCAGTTTCCGGCTGTGACGATTTCGTTCAATCTGGCTCCGGGCGTAGCGCTTGGCGACGCCGTTACTGCAATTCAAAAAGCGCAAGAAGAAATGGGCGTTCCGCACACATTAAGCGGTGCCTTTCAGGGCGCGGCAAAAGCATTCGGCGATTCCCTTTCGTCACAACCGTACTTGATCGCCGCAGCGTTGGTTGCCGTGTATATTGTGCTCGGCTTGCTGTATGAAAGTTACATCCATCCGCTGACGATTCTGTCTACACTGCCCTCGGCGGGAGTCGGCGCTCTGTTGATTTTGATGTTAGGCGGTTATGATCTCAGTGTGATTGCATTAATCGGGATCATATTATTGATCGGGATTGTGAAAAAAAATGGCATCATGATGGTGGACTTTGCGCTCACGGCCGAACGCGAAAAAGGAATGTCGCCGGAAGATGCTATTTTCCAGGCCTGCTTGCTACGCTTCCGTCCCATCATGATGACGACGATGTGCGCACTATTGAGTGGATTGCCATTGATGCTAGGCCACGGCGCAGGGTCGGAATTGCGTCGTCCATTGGGTTATGCAATGGTGGGCGGTTTGATTTTGTCGCAAATCTTAACGCTATTTACCACGCCGGTCATTTACCTGTATCTGGATCGCACTCACTTCTGGTACGAACGTCGTAAGAAAGAGCGCAAAGAACGTAAGGCAGCAGCAAAGAACGCTTCGCCGGTACTTGAGTAACAATAGGGAGTTGCTTTTTAATCGGTCTAGAAGTGTTGTCGAATTATTGTTAAATGAGCTTCAAGCACGGTAACTTTGGATGAATCTAAGATACGCCAAAAGTACCGTGAGCGTTACCGATACAATATAAGTGAAGTACCGGAGACTGATCCAAGTATGAAAATTCTCATAGTCGAAGATGAACTAAAGACTGCCGATTATCTTTTTAAAGGATTGACGGAACAAGGTTGTACAGTCGACCTGGCGCACAACGGCGTCGATGGCCAGCACTTAGCATTGCAACACGATTACGATGTCATCGTGCTGGATGTGATGTTGCCCGGAATTGATGGATTTTCTGTATTGCGCGCACTGCGCACCGTCAAGCACACGCCGGTCATCATGCTGACAGCGCGAGACCACGTTGAGGACCGGATCAAAGGTTTGCATGATGGCGCCGACGATTATCTGATCAAGCCGTTCTCATTTCTCGAACTGTTGGCGAGACTGCAAGCTTTAACCCGACGTGGGAGAACCCAGGAACCTGTCCAACTA
This sequence comes from Glaciimonas sp. Gout2, assembly GCF_035018905.1. NCBI lineage: Bacteria > Pseudomonadati > Pseudomonadota > Betaproteobacteria > Burkholderiales > Oxalobacteraceae > Glaciimonas > Glaciimonas sp. Gout2. Next base: position 39,642 of record NZ_JASJXA010000034.1, read on the forward strand.
CGTATCGGCGATCTGCAAATTGATCTACTGAGCCGTAAAGCTTATCGCGGAGACGGTGCGACCCGCATCGATCTGACCGCCAAGGAATTTTCATTATTGGTTGTGCTCGCGCGCCGACAAGGTGAAATTTTATCCAAAACGGCGATCGCCGAACTGGTCTGGGATATGAATTTTGACAGCAATACCAATGTCGTGGAAGTCGCTATCAAACGGCTTCGAACCAAAATGGATATACCATTTAGTCCAAAGTTACTCCACACCATTCGCGGAATGGGCTACGTGTTGGAACTGAGGAAGGATCAAAAGTCCGAATGAAGCGCTCTATTACAGTCCGTCTTGTAGCGATGTTTGCCGCCGCTGCTTTGTTGACGTTTTCACTCATCGGCGCGTCTCTTTACAGCGTCGTCCACAGCGAACTTCAACGACATCAGCAAGAAGAATTGCATACGATATTCCAAGACATGCAGTACATGATTGAACATAACGGCAGCGCAGAACGCTGGCCACGTGTTCAGGCAAAACTGGATACTCTAACGCCGACCGACGGCAGTAGACGGTTCTGGGTTTTAAGCGACGACTCCCACTTTCAGTACGGTAGGGGGTTGGCTGAAATAGACGATTTGCAGCGGGATCGTGATGGCTTGGGCACCATGCAGCTTCGCAAGCGCGAATATCCCTTACTAACGATGACCAAAACCATTGACGCTTTTGAGCAACGACCGCCTGTCCGTTTGATCGTCGGTATAGACTCAGAACCATATTTTCATACCTTGCGTGCGTTCGTCATTGCGTTGATCAGTTTGTCGCTGGCGGGTGTTGTACTTGTCATGTTATTCGGCTATTGGATCGCCCAAGTTGGCTTGCGCCCATTGAAACAACTTTCCAACGAAGCCCAGATACTGAGTCCAAAAGCGCTCTCTCAGCGGCTGCAAGTCGCCCGATTACCAGACGAGCTATCGAATTTGGCGACGACCTTTAATGGTGCGCTTGACCGGATCGAAAACGCGTACACACAACTTGAAGGATTCAATGCGGATGTTGCGCACGAGCTACGCACACCATTGGCAAATTTAATCGGTGCTACTCAGGTTGCTCTCTCGCGAGAGCGCACTGCACCTGAGTTCCAAGACGTATTGCAATCGAATTTGGAGGATCTGGAACGCGTTCGGTCGATCATCAACGATATGCTATTTCTAGCACGAGCAGACCAGGGAACGCACGCTACGGGTCTGATTGTGGCGTCGATCGCGCTTCAAGTCAGTAAAACAGTGGAGTTCTTTGAATGCATTCTGGATGATTCTCACATGACGGTGTGTATCGCTGGCGATGTGAACGTAGAAGCGCCTATAGAAACGGCGCTATTTCGTCGCGCCATGAGCAATCTGCTACAAAATGCGATTCAACATTCGAGCGCCGAAGCACAGATTATCGTGACGATCACGCAGCAAAACGACGTGATACAAATTGCGGTTTCGAACCCGGGCGAACCGATTCCAGAATCACACTTAAACCGATTATTTGATCGCTTTTATCGCGTAGATGCTGCACGCCACGATCAAGGCCAACAGCATGGCTACGGACTGGGTCTGGCGATAGTCCGAGCGGTGGCAACAATGCATGGCGGTAGCGTATTTGCGTCCTGCACGGACGGCATGACGACGATCGGATTTAGCGTACGAACCGCAGTTCAACCATTAAAAAGCTAAATTAAGCCAGTGCAGCTAACACTTGCTCCGAGCGCACTACTTCGGCCTGACGCGGAAATACTTTTTGCATCAGCAATTGATGAACCTCCGCTTCTGGGTCTGCGCAACCATCCTCTACAATAAAAAGTCGATAGTCAGCATCTGCCGCATCGCGGGTAGTCGACAATACGACGCCGCTGGTAGAGACGCCGCACAACAGCAATGTATCAATATCACGCGCTTTTAGAATAGTCTGAAGCGCAGTCGTGCTGAAAGCGCCAACCCGATGTTTGAGCAGCACCACATCCGTGACTGCGGGCTTAACTGCTGCGTTAATATCTGCGCCGGGTGAGTCCGTGACCAACCATCCCGCACTCTTGATCCCACTGAACATTTTATTGCGTGCATTGACTTCCGGATGTCCGGGACGAAATCCGACCACGATGTAAATGACAGGTAAACCAGCTTTGCGTGCTGCGGCGATGGTTGCAGCAGTTGCCGTCAGAACGGGTGTCGGATCTTTTAGCAAACCTAAAATAGGTGCCTGAAAATCCATTACCAGTAACGCACTGCGAGCTGGATTGATTGTTAAAGCGTCAGACATAGTCACCCGTTCAGATTATGGTGTTTGTGGCATGGTTGAGCGCTAACTCAGCTGAGGACTTTGCTGCACCTTTGGCGGAAGCTTGTCACCAATCAACTGCAACGGCCCAGTGCCACTGTAACGATCCAGCAATAAATAAATCACAGGCGTAATAAACAGCGTGATCACTTGAGAAACTAATAATCCGCCAACGATCGCCACGCCGAGCGGTTGGCGCAACTCCGCACCAGCACCCAGGCCTAAGGCAATAGGAATCGCTCCCATCAAGGCCGCCAAAGTGGTCATCATAATTGGTCTAAACCGTAAAATACAGGCAGTACGGATCGCCTCAACCGGACTCAAACCCTGGCTACGCTGGGCGTCTAGTGCAAAGTCAATCATCATAATCGCGTTCTTCTTAACGATACCAATCAGCATCAAAATACCGATTGTGGCAATCAGCGTCAGTTCGAAACCAAAAATACGTAACGCCAATAAAGCGCCAATCGCGGCCGATGGCAAACCCGCCAAAATCGTGATCGGATGAATATAACTTTCATACAGTACGCCGAGCAAAATATAAATCACAGCAACCGCCAACACAAGCAAAACAACCTGACTACTTTGTGATGATTGAAACACTGCGGCGTCACCTCCGTAAGTTGCAATGATACTGGCGGGAAGACTCAACTCTGCTTTAATCAGATCAATCTTTTGACTGGCGTTGCCAAGTGGCACGTCCGGTGCAAGATTGAAGGAAATGGTGACCGCCTGTAATTGCCCTTGATGATTCACCGAAAGCGCTGTCGGTTCGCGCTTCACGGTGGCCACGCTGAGCAAGGGGACCAAGATGCCGGTTTTACTTCGCAGATAAATTTTGCTGAGATCGGCCTCATCCTGATGACCGGAATTGTTGCCTTGTAAAATAACCTGATAACTATTACTGCTGGTGAAAATCGTGGAAACCTGACGGTCGCCATAAGCGCTGTAAAGTGCGGTACGAATGTCATCAATCTGAACACCAGCATCATTGGCGCGATCACGGTCAATGTTAATGCTGGCTTGCAGACCATTCATTTGAGAGTCACTGGTAACGTCGCGGAACATTGAATCAGCGCGCATTTTTACTTGTATCCGTTCTGCCCATTCGGTCAACTCGTCAGCGCGCACGCTTTGTAGCGTGTATTGATAGCGACTCTTACTGGAACGACCGCCGAGACGCAAATTTTGTACCGGTGTCATATATACCGCCATGCCGGCTACACCACTCAATTTTGCACGGAGTCCCTCCAATACTTGATCCATGGTCGCGCGGTCCTTGCGGGCTTTCAAACCAATGAACAACGAACCACTATTGGTGCCGCTGACGCGCGAAGTCACACTCTCAACATTGACGTCTTTTCCGATAATTTCTGAAGCATTGCGTACCATGTTAACCATGGCCGGATACGATATATCTTGCGGCCCTTCAACCGTAGCGCCGATCTGTCCGATATCTTCTGTGGGGAAAAAACCTTTGGGACTTGTGGCAAATAAAACGCCGGTTAGAACAAATGTTGCGACCGCGCCACCCAATACCCAATGCCGATGCATCAAACACCAATCGAGACCGCGCGTATAGGTATTCAGTACCGCGTGAAAACCGCGTTCAAAGCCCTTACTTAACCAACCATCTTGCTCGTGATTTTGATGTTTTAAATAACGGCTGCACAACATTGGCACCAATGTCAGGGACACGACCGCTGAAACCATAATCGCCAATGAGACGACAGCAGCGAATTCATGAAACATCAAGCCTATCACGCCAGGCATAAAAAAGATCGGGATGAAGACCGCGACCAGTGAGATGGAAATAGAGATGATCGTAAATCCGACCTCTTTCGACCCTTTAAGCGCAGCAGTCATCGGGTCCATTCCCTGCTCAACATAACGGACGATATTTTCAAGCATCACAATGGCGTCATCCACCACCAGACCAACCGCGATCGTAATTGCCAGCAAGGATATGTTGTCCAGACTATACCCAAACCACAACATCAATGCACAACATCCAATCAATGAAATCGGCAGCGAAAGTACGGGAATTACCGTCGCCGACAAGCGCTTCAAAAATAGAAAAATAACTAATATAACCAACACCACCGTCAGCAACAATGTGTGTTTAACGTCGGCAATCGCATCTCTGATTGAGACTGATCTATCGTTTAATATATGTACGTTAATTGACGCTGGCATTTGCAACTTAAATTGCGGTAAAGTGGCCTTTACCGCATCCACCACCGCTACCGTATTAGCGTCGGGCTGACGCTGAACGGCTAGTACGATGGATGGTTCGCCATTCACCCAACTTCCGCTTTTGGTGGATTCGACGCTATCTTCAACCTCGGCCACATCTTTGAGGCGCATGCTGGAACCATCCTGGCTTTTGATCACCAGATCAGAGAATGCTGCCGCGTTAGCCAATTGCTTATTGGCCTGAATAGTTAAACTTTGACGTGGTCCATCCAATACCCCAACCGGACTATTCGCGTTCGCCGCTTTGATGGCAATCGCTAATTCGTCCATGGTCATGTTACGTGCGGCTAATTGATCCGACTTCGCTTTCACGCGCACTGCATAGCGGCGTTGGCCATACACCGCCACCTGCGCAACACCGGCGATGGTCGACAGCGAAGGCGAGATCAGATTTTCTGCGTAGTCATTCAAGTCCGCTAAAGAAAGCGACGGAGACGTCAATCCCAGCAATAACACTGCCGCATCAGCTGGATTGACTTTGCGATAGGCCGGTAAAGAGGTCATCTCCACAGGCAAATTGCGTTGGGCACGCAAGAGTGCCGCCTGCACATCGACTGCTGCCGCGTCGATATCACGGTCTGAGTTAAATTCCAGCGTGATGGACGTGCTGCCTAGCGTATTGGTTGAACTGATAGTCGCCAGCCCCGGAATCGTCGAAAATTGTTTTTCCAATGGCGTCGCCACCGATGCCGCCATGATTTCGGGACTTGCACCGGGCAATGACCCGCTGACGTTAATCACCGGCGTGTTGTAGCTCGGTAGCGCCGCGATCGGCAGTTTCGAATAGGAAAAAACGCCAAGTACGACGATCGCCACCGATAACAGCACGGTCATTATGGGGCGACGGATACACAGTTCGGAGATATTCACATTAATCTTTTCTGCTCATTAGATCGGACCAACCATATTTCGGCCATGTTCGGATTTCTACCAGACTTTAGTTCGGGAATGCGCCACTTCTGCATTTTTGCTTTTCGCTAAAAAAGTGAGTTGGCACTAGCTACGTTCAGAGCAATGAAATCAAATAGCCACTTCTGGCCCCGTTGCTGGCGGTTTCGTCTGCGATTCTTTGACTAACACTCCGGAGCGCAAGTTTTGCATGCCCTCAATGACCACGCGGCTACCTACCGTCAAGCCAGTCACAGCGGCGTGCCCATTTGTAATTTCAGTGACCTCAAGCGCTTGCATTTTGACCGTGTTATCCGCACTAACCAAATAGACAAACTTGTTGGTTGGGCCTGTCACAACAGACTGCGCAGGAATAATCACAGCGTCGGTCAACGTCCGTGAAACCAGACGTACGTTAACGTATGTGCCGGGCCACATAATGCGTTTGGCGTTGTCAAACTGCGCTTTCATGCGAATAGTGCCGCTTTGCGTATCGGCCGTATTATCGATAAAAATCAATTTACCAACCAACTGTTGCGTAGCGGATATTTGCACCGTGACCGGTGCGTCACCATTTGGATAACTGGCTCGGATCGATTGGAGTTCTCTTTCCGGCAGTGAAAAGCTGACTGCTATCGGATCCAGTTGAGATATCGTAACCATCGCCACGCCGCTTGGCTGGGCCAAACTGCCCGGATGCACGCTGATAGCGCCGATGCGACCGCTTATACTGGCCTTAATTTGATTAAAGCCCAAAGCAATACTACTAGACTGAACCATGGCCTGATCGGCTTGCACCACACTACGCAGAGAGTTAACTTTGTTCGTCGCGCTATCCACCACCGCTTGCGAGACAAATTTTTGTACCAGCAAATCCTGATTGCGCTTTAACACCATTTCCGCGTCATTCAGATTAGCTTTATCCATCGCCAGTTGCGCCCGGGCCTTATCCACGCCAGAAGTATCGCTACGCTCATCGAGGGTAAACAGAAGCTGGTTGGCCTTGACGTCCTGCCCCTCGCGTACATGAACCTGTCGTACTACGTTTTGTATTTGTGGGCGGACGTCTACAGTATTGATAGCGGTAACATATCCGTTGGCCGCTACCGTAATCGGTATGGTTTTTTGTTCTGCTATGCTGGTTCTGACCATTTGCGGGGCTTGTTCACTGACTTGAGCAGTGCCAGAAGGTTTTCCGCGAAGGCCAAAATAACTAGCCGAACCGACCAATGCCAGTCCCGCTAAAATAAGAGAATACTTATAGGAGACGCGCATAGGAGGATTCTGAAAAGTGTAGATGCGACCAAATTGAAATATCCTGCAAATATAACGCAAAATAAACAATAGAAATAAACAAACGGACTGAAGCCAGCAACTTTTTAGTTGCAGACCGATCCTGTGATAATCGTTATTATTTAAGACGTAGGATGCACAAACCAGCAATGACAACTTAATACTGGTGATGCAATTCTCAGCTAAATGAAGCTTGGCCAGCGCTCAAGCACGTGCGGAAAGAGAATATAAAGAATATAACAAGAAAAACCGCGAGAAATTAAGAGGCGAGCCTTGTCTGCGGCACTTGCGGGAAATAGCTGTGGCTGCTTCGTTCCCGACCTGACCAGATTCACCATGCCACAATGCGCAGGGGCCCGCCAGCCCAGATTGTACCGCATCATCGACAAATGGAAGCTTTTTTTTCGTGGTAACGCTGCCTCATCAAAAATTCAATTGAATGCAACCGGCTAGAAGCGGGTTGTCGACAGCCTATAAACCCATCTCTTGCCAAATTTGGTCCACGCGCGCCTTTACCTCTTTCGTCATCGAAATAGTTGTCCCCCATTCGCGCGTCGTTTCACCGGGCCATTTATTCGTGGCGTCAATCCCCATCTTGCTTCCTAAGCCACTGACCGGAGAAGCGAAATCCAGATAATCTATCGGCGTGTTATCGACCAGCGTGGTATCGCGCAATGGATCAACCCGTGTCGTGATCGCCCAGATTACTTCGTTCCAGTCGCGAATATTGACATCCTCATCGACCACAATAATAAACTTGGTGTACATAAACTGCCGCAAAAAACTCCACACGCCAAACATCACACGCTTGGCATGACCGGCGTACGCCTTCTTGATTTGAACCACGGCCATGCGGTAACTGCATCCTTCCGGCGGCAAATAAAAATCGATTATTTCAGTAAACTGTTTTTGCAATAATGGAATAAAAACTTCATTTAACGCCACGCCGAGTACGGCTGGCTCATCGGGCGGTTTACCGGTATAAGTCGAATGATAAATCGGTGACGGGCGCATCGTAATACGGTCAATCGTAAATACAGGAAAATAATCTTGCTCGTTGTAATAACCGGTGTGATCTCCGAACGGCCCCTCAAGCGCCATTTCATAGCCAGAAGGATGATTGGGGTCTGGATTGATATGGCCTTCCAGCACAATTTCTGCCGAAGCCGGAACGCGCAATTCAGATCCAACAGCTTTTACCAACTCGGTGCGACTGCCACGCAATAATCCTGCAAACTGATATTCAGACAAGCTGTCCGGAACCGGCGTCACGGCTCCTAATATAGTAGCGGGATCGGCGCCGAGCGCGACCGCTATTGGATACGGTTTGCCGCCAGTGGCAATTGCATGCTCACGAAAGTCAAGCGCACCACCGCGATGCGCCAACCAGCGCATGATGACCTTATTCCGCGACAGCACTTGTTGGCGGTAAATACCAAGATTCTGACGTTTTTTATGCGGCCCTTTAGTAATCACCAGGCCCCATGTAATTAATGGTGCAACATCCCCTGGCCAGCAATGCTGAATTGGCAATTTTGCGAGATCAACATCGTTACCTTCCCAGACTATTTCCTGACATGGTGCCGAACGACGCTCTTTAGGCGCCATATCCCATAGCGATTTCACTAAAGAGCCCAGGCCCAATAAATCCTTAAAATCCTTTGGAGGCTCTGGCTCTTTCAAGCGTGCCAAAACGTGCCCAATACGACGCAACTCGCTGACATCGTCGACCCCCATACCCAACGCGACACGTCGAGGAGTTCCAAATAAGTTACCCAAAACCGGAATTGTGTGGCCAGTGGGGCTTTCAAATAGCAATGCCGGACCGGACGCGCGAAGGGTCCGATCACATATTTCCGTCATTTCAAGAAAGGGAGAAACGGGGACAGAAACACGTTTCAACTCTCCTAACTGCTCCAACTTGACAATAAAATCACGTAAATCGGTATATTTCATGGGTTTTGAGTGTTTCTATTTGTGAAGCCTACAATTTAAGCATTTCAGCCAAGCCATTGATTCTATTGACTTTTACCCCCGTACACCTGCAATCATTAGATTTAAAAGTAATAGAATCTATGTTCTATAGTGTTGACTTGATATAAACCGCCCCCTACAATGCGCGGCAGTCTAGGTGAAGTCAACAGGGGTCGAAACGCCCTTTCCACCGCATTTTCAGCTCTCACCACACACGGGATTTGGGGTCCCAAATATCATTTTTAAACGATGATATTTTAAGGAATGTAGCAAAAGGCATCAGCCTTCCCAAAAAATTTGTTTGCAACTGGTCGGCACATTAAACCGAATGTGATTTTCCTAACCACCAGTCGACTGCAAACAAAACGTTGTTTTGCGCCATATATAAGTAGGAGCCTTTTCAGGCTCAAGGAAGCGCCAAGCGATATTGATTACGTTGTATGCGGGATTTAGCCGATGTTTTGGCTTATGCGCCCATTTGGGCCGCTGCATGCAACGCAACGATACAGGAGGTTCAATTTGTTAGCACGATCAATAAAAGTAGGAACTACAAGGGTCAGAGTCGGCCCTCATCAAACACCGTTAGATGCAGTAAAACAACTAGGCACTCAATCTGCCAGTCTGACAGTAAATGCACTATCGACTGCCCGGAGCACCGTAAGCGACGTCATTGGTAGCACTGGCATGGCAGGTATGGCTGTGCTAATGGTTGGACTGATTTCCGTTATCGGTGTAACAACCTTAGTCGCAAAACCAGAGTTAGTCGACGGATTTAAAGGTCTTTCGGCATTTATGCCGACTAGCCAGATACGGTCTGCGCTGCCAGCGGTATCAGCAGTCGATGAGAGCGATGTGGTTGATACTGAAGCGCGTACCGCCAATAATCTGGCTGCAATCGCTGAGACAGTGGCGCAGAACCCGTCAAATCAGCCTCAATTGGGTAAAGCAAAGAGCCCAATTATGAAAACGTCGGATGCGCATCAGCAACAGTGGGTCACCAACTGGCTGTCAAAACGTTATCGCGTGGCCAGTGACGCGACGAATATGTTTGTCAGCACCGCGTACAAGACTGCTAAGGAAACCAAACTTGATCCGCTTCTGATTTTAGCCGTGATGGCGATCGAATCGGGATTGAACCCGTTTGCCGAAAGTCCTGTTGGCGCGCAAGGACTCATGCAAGTAATGTCAAAAGTTCATCAAGAAAAATTTGAGAACTTTGGTGGTGTAAAAGCGGCCCTTAATCCAGCTGCCAATATTAAGGTCGGATCGCTCATCCTGAAGGATTACGTCGTTCAAGGCGGCTCAGTTGAGGCTGGTCTAAAACGTTACGTTGGTGCGGCGGCTTTTGCCAATGATGGCGGCTACGGCAGTCGTGTACTTGCCGAGTATCGTCGCCTGCAAGATGTTGCCACAGGGAAAAACGTATCCTCGCGCGGTGCCGTGGTTCCGAACTTCGCACCAAAACAACGTCCTGTGCACGTTGTGACGCAAGCGCCGGCGACTACTCCTGATGAGGTGAGTACAATGCCGGCAGAAGCAGCCGCAGATGTCAAAGACTTCAAACGGCATCAATCGGAATCAACATCTGATCATAATGCTGTTATTTAAACTTGGTTTGGCCTGAAAAATTGGGCCACCATACAAAATATGGTGCGCGGTCAATAACAGTAAGCGTATTCCCACGGCCGTCTCGATAAATTCCGGCAGAGAAATTCAATCGGCAAGAATTAGCGGGCTATCGCC
>NZ_JASJXA010000035.1:0-46313 GCF_035018905.1 Glaciimonas sp. Gout2
TTAACCGCGTAACAACATCGCAGGCGCAGCGGTCACGATCGGCCAGAATGAGCGGTCACGTTGACCAGAATACGCATACAACGATGTAGTCAACATTATCGATGTCTGATATGCCTGTTCGATGCGGCAAAACCCTGCCGCATCGAACCTGGTTAAGCGTCTAAAACCCGGCAAGTTGACGTGCACAGACTAAAAGTGCGTTCCGATAATAATCTTTAATACCCATCGATCTGCAATCTGCATCAGACCGCGCCCTCCTCCCGCGTTGATATCTATACCACCCATCTCTTGATCCAACATTGCATAGTATGTTTTGCAATTTTTGCTGAGCGCCTGAGGGTCTGTCACCGATTCCACTTCATTGGATATCTCATTCAACTTGCGCCAGTTCTTGTTCTTCTGATTTTTTTCGATTCGCTGTGCGATCAACAGGATCGACTTCTTCCTTAAGAAAAAAGCCGCGATGTCCTGTTGATAACCTATTTACTTGCGTTGACGCGTACGCAAAGTTAATCCCATCAGTACCAAACCGGTCAGCAATAGCGGATAGGTTTCTGGTTCCGGCACAGCAGTTGGCGTCACTGAAACATTATCTAGCGTAGCGTCAATGGAATTGCCGTTCGCAATATTTGCATCAGCGAAATTGATAACCGTTTCGTTTGAGATTGCTGTGAAGTCAAATGCGTACGCGGTCATTAACTGCGCGAGGCTTCCAGTACCATATGCGGTGTATTGCGAAGTGAAGATCGATGGTCCCGATATATCATTTACGCTTACGTTCAAATTTTGAGGTCTCCCACCTCCAGTGATTGCTCCATAATCAAAACTTAGCGCATACGTTTGTCCAGCTACCGTAATGAGATCTTGTTTGATCGACCCGCCAGCCATATCGCCGGCACCAAATAAAGCGACGTTTCCGTTAGGATAGTTAGCATCGGTCCAGCCATACTGCGCATAAACATTCCCAGAGGTTACCTTTACATTTCCATTGAAATTCCAACCAGATTGCCCATTTTCGAAACCGCCGTTAGTAACCAGTTGTGCCGTAGCGTTCGCACTTCCGGCTGCTGCAAGTAGCACCAGCGCAGAAATTTTTATCAAAAGACCCGTTTTCATCGCATTCCTCTAAAAAATATAAATCGTCATGTAATTGCTCATGGTGCTTCGACGGCTATTACGCATTTTTCGTGCCAAGAACTTTTAGCTATAAAAAACAATGTGTTACAAGGCAAACTAATTTTTTATAAACATAACTGTAAAAAAAGTCGACAAATAGCGAGAGACTATTGACGAACGGCTTCTTGATCCCAACGACCAATGAATCTTTAACGGCAGCTTTCGTCCGTCGGCTTTACCTATCGATCCGATTGAAAATATTACGTATGTAAATTGGGATCAACGGTCTACACTCCCTCAGGTACCAAACTGCTAATAAACTCAGGAGAAAACCTTGTCAACTGAACCACAATGCCCTTTCACGAGCGGTCCCAGCAAATCCCCAATGGCTGGCGCTAGAACAAACGCTGACTGGTGGCCAAATCAACTGAACCTCAAGACTCTGCATCACAATTCGCCCGTCTCCGACCCGATGGGCAAGGCGTTCAATTACGCTGAGGAATTCAAAAGTCTCGACCTGAAGGCGGTGGTCAACGACCTGCATGCGTTGATGACAGACTCACAAGACTGGTGGCCTGCGGATTACGGTCACTACGGACCGCTCTTTGTCCGTATGGCGTGGCACAGCGCAGGCACATACCGCATCGCCGATGGTCGTGGCGGCTCTGGCTTTGGCACGCAGCGATTTGCGCCCCTCAATAGTTGGCCGGATAACGCCAGCCTCGACAAAGCACGACGTTTGCTGTGGCCGATCAAGCAAAAGTATGGCAAAAAAATCTCATGGGCCGACCTGATAGTTCTCACGGGAAATGTCGCCATGGAGTCGATGGGATTCAAGACCTTCGGTTTCGCCGGTGGGCGCGAGGACGTATGGGAACCACAAGAAGACATTAATTGGGGTTCTGAAGATACGTGGCTTGGCGACAAACGTTATAGCGGCGACCGCGAACTCGAACAGCCTCTTGGTGCGGTGCAGATGGGCCTGATTTACGTCAACCCGCAAGGGCCAAATGGCAACCCCGACCCACTCTTGGCCGCACGCGATATCCGCGAAACATTCGCCCGCATGGCCATGAATGACGAAGAAACAGTCGCGCTCTGCGCGGGCGGTCACACCTTCGGCAAATGCCATGGCGCAGCGTCAGAGGACCACGTCGGCCGCGAACCCGAAGGCGCCGAAATCGAAGAGCAAGGCTTAGGCTGGAAAAATTCCTTCGGTAGCGGCAAAGGCGTCGACACGTTCACCAGCGGTCTCGAAGGCGCATGGACTGCCACACCAACTACGTGGGACAACAGCTACTTTGACACTCTGTTCGGTTATGAATGGGAGCTGACCAAGAGCCCCGCCGGTGCCCACCAGTGGACTCCCAAGAATGGTGCGGGAGCCGGGACTGTACCGGATGCCCACGATTCAACGAAGCGGAATGCGCCATTTATGTTGACCACCGACCTCTCGTTGCGGATCGACCCTGCCTATGAAAAGATTTCTCGCCGCTTTCACCAGAATCCACAAGAATTCGCAGAAGTGTTTGCCAAGGCCTGGTACAAGCTGACCCATCGCGACATGGGCCCGGTCGCGCGTTACCTTGGTGCGCTTGTTCCGAAGGGACAGTTGCTGTGGCAAGACCCGCTTCCGTCAGTCGATCATGAATTGGTCGGTGAGCAGGACATTGCGGCACTGAAAGCTGCCGTCCTCGCATCAGGACTGTCCATCTCTCAACTGGTCACGACTGCCTGGGCGTCGGCGGCAACGTTCCGCGGAAGTGACAAGCGCGGCGGTGCCAACGGTGCGCGCATTCGCCTTGCGCCGCAGAAGGACTGGGAGGTGAATCAACCGGTTGAATTGGCCAAGGTGCTTCAGGCCCTGGAAGTAATCCAGAAGAATTTCAATGGCGCGCAATCGGGCGGCAAAAAGATTTCTCTCGCGGATTTAATCGTTCTGGGCGGCAGCGCTGCCGTTGAGGCAGCGGCAAAAAAGGGCGGCCACGACATCACGGTTCCCTTCTCGCCAGGGCGCACAGATGCTTCACAAGAGCAGACCGATGCGCACTCATTCGCGCCACTGGAACCAGTAGCAGATGGGTTTCGCAACTACCTCCGCAAGGGACTTGAAGGATCAGCGGCTGAACTACTGGTGGATCGGGCTAACTTGATGACGCTCAGTGCTCCCGAGATGACAGTACTGATCGGTGGCATGCGCGCGTTGAATACAAACTTCGGACAAACCAAGCACGGGGTGTTGACCAAACAGTCCGAAACATTGACCAATGATTTCTTCGTGAACTTGCTCGACATGAGCACGAAGTGGCAGAAGTCAACTACGTCTGAAGGCGTATTGGAAGGGCTTGATCGGGCAACAGGCGAACCCAAATGGACAGGTACGGTGGCTGATCTCGTGTTCGGCTCCAACTCCCAACTGCGCGCTATCGCCGAAGTGTATGCCAGCAGCGACGCGCAGCAAGCAATGGTGCATGACTTTGTTGCAGCCTGGACTAAGGTGATGAACCTGGATCGTTACGATCTTGCTTGATTGCAGATAAAAGTCCTGCGATTTCACTGACTAATCGCGCGATAGTTGGCTATGCAGCTATGATTAAAAAGCCCCGAAATTCGGGGCTTTTTTTGTGCGGTGGGAACAGAAAATTATACCGACTGTCGCTGAAAGAAGAGTAAAAGGACTCAACCGGTTGTGCTGAATCCTTTCATCTAAATTGCAAATTGCAAATTGCAATCGACTATACTTTACGACGACGGACAAATACTAAACCTGCTAACGCAACACCAAAAAGTGCGATCGAGCCTGGCTCGGGAACAGCGGTTCTTTCAGTGCCAAGCCACGAAACTATATTGTTAGCGAACGCTGCATCGTCTGCGCCGCTAGTACCGTCTGCACCAATAGAACCATTCTGCCAGTTAGTATCACCAATGAACAGAAGCTGTCCAAGGCCAACGTTATAAACGGCCGCCATACCATTTGCCGTTAGCAACGTCGGGCTCGCTTTCGTTGGATCGACAGCTGACCAGGTATTGAACTTTATATTTGTGACACCGGCCACCAATGCGTTGCTCCCTATAGTTGCATAAGTTCCGTTATCACCGCCGGTATGGATATCTGCAGCGCCAAATAATCCCAGGATGGAGGCTGTCGACACTGACCACGGCCCAGAATCAGAACGATCAGTCACATACACGGCACGCCCACCAGAGTTCAAAAAACTGAGCAGGTTGCTTTGTTCCGTGCCATTTAAAACATTTGTACCGCCATTCATCCATAGCCCAGTCGCAGAACTCACAGCGCTTGCACTGTTGAAATCTGTTAAAGCAACCGTGTCACCAGCTGCTGCAAAAAGGGCGTCAAAGCCCGAACCACCACCGAGGCCACCAAAACCACCAACACCCGAGCGATATCCAATAACGGATGCGCTGGCAGTGCCAACTAGCAGGACACTCATTAACGCCGCAGCTCCGAGTACTTCAAGCGTTCTTTTCAAAAAAATTTTCACTTTTCATTCCCTCAAAATATAAACTCAACTCCGAATAAATCCACGTCTTATCTTATTCAACGAGGATATTGGCTTCACATGCCGATATTCAGAAAAATAGGAAGAACTATGCCAAAACTCTGAGTACGGAGCGTTTTTTGGGTGATTCTCTTTAAGAATCATCTACTTATCTATAACCTCTACATCAGCGCGATTGAGATGTCTGGACAAGCCTGACGCCGAATGTAAAAAATTCCGACACGTTGTTCGTAGCGCCCTGCACGCCCTTCCCCGCTAAGTGATTGATCAATATATCAATGTCTTTAATCACCAGAACTGTCGATGACGCGCAACTAAGACGAATCCAAATACAACACGTCGTCATTTTTGCGAGATAAACACAGGATTGATTAAAGTCATGCCATCAAAATATAAGACATCGCAGCCAAAGCTTTACCGAAATTGTCAGGCCTTATAAAGACGCCATTGGATAAATAAGTCGATCAACGTACCGCCCTGCCGCCAAACAATCAAATCTTCGCAAAATCACACCAATGCTCTATACTGTTTTCGTCCCTACAAAAAAGGGAACGGGTTTAGCAGCCTGACTTATCCAAAGTGCACAAAAAAACGGCGCACTGCCGTTTTTTTGTGCACTCACCTTTGTTGCGCCTTTTTGGGGGGCAATGGTGGGGAGGCTTCGGCCTGCCGGTTGCTTTGGATACTGGTCTGCTAACCCTGCCATTTGCCGCCCACCCCGTTTAGCAGCGGGGCGCGGTTTCATCCTATCCAAGGAGTCCGCAATGTCTCGCACCACCACGTCTAACCTCGCCCACCCGCAATTCGTCACGGCGGCACAATCATGAGCAAGCCGCCAATCACGCCATCCGACGAAGCGGAATTTCCGGAGGCTTATCACAAGCCATTTTCATGGCTGCCTTCTCACCATCAAACAAATCCGCACGCGCAGTTTTTTGCCATGACGGTGGACGTCTGCGAAGGTATCTCGACCTGTATTGATTTGGCGCATTCAAGCAATTCGGATAGAGATACCGATACGGCACCGACGCTCGATATCATTGCCACGGAGCGCTTGTTGCGGCTCGCGTTGATGTCATCGCAGATGCTCACGGAGATGGCTGCGCGTCGGATTGATGGAATGAGCGATCGTGCTAACGTGCCAGCGGCATCAGGCTCTCCCTTAGCTTCTTGATTTGACGCTCCGATCATAGTTGTGATCGGGGCGTTTTATTTACTGGCCATCACGCGATGGCGCTGACGTTTAGGCCGTGGGGTGCCTGCGCGTCCAGCACAGCAAGATCAAGTTAGTCTGAGCTTCAGAAATCATTCTGTACACAAACAAAAGGTCAGCAATGTCGCCGCCCTTTTGCGCAGCCGTCAAATAATTCTGCGGTGACCTCGTGGGTTAAACCCAAGCGATATATCTCAGAATATTAAACTTGTTGTTTAGGGTGTGGTATCGCTACTAGTTTCAAACAATTCACGTACCAGAAGTTTTGTGACTCGAGCATTCATATCGTCAGGTGAAGCGTCGCGCTTATGTCTCAATTCTGCTTGTTCAGCACCTGTTTTGGGTAAAGCTTTTGACATATGCTGAAGCCATGCGACAAATAGATCTGGCATCATAAATGCTTTAATTTTTTCATCAGCCGGCCCTTCGAACACTTTTTTTATAAAGCCCCTAAAGCGCTCATGACTAATATGCGTATTGACACCCTCAGGTAAATACTGACTGAAGCTGGATGGCAATACTTTCTGGAAATGCCTCAGAAAACTCCTTTTTGCGTGAGATAGTCCTTTCACATATCTCAGAAATGCGGCCGGCGAACTGAGTAACACGTCTGCTTGCCGACGTAGCCCGTTTTCTGAGCAGTACCCATATTTTGATCTGTCGCCAGTTAGATAAATTTCCTGTTTACCGTCGGGTATTGCTAAATGTGATATCTCATGTTGTAAGGTTTCCTGTAAGGCAGTGGGGTGATTGATTGGTGATAAAAATGTTGTAGTCGTTAGATAAAGCTCACCCCGTTTCAGGCCATTTTCGTGCGTGTAGGCTAAAACCTCGTCGGCAAAGAGTGCCGTTTCTTGAGGAATGCCTTCTATGTGTTTTTGCATGTTATATCGATACCGTATCCCCTCTGGGCTGACCAACGGCGAGATAATGCGTAATTTATCGATACGCACTGGGGCAGCATAACCCTTAAATTTTGAGAGTATTCGTATGATTTCATCTTTGTACCCTGACGTTATCTTTTCCGGGGCAACGTGAAAATACGCAGCAACTTGCTCCCAAAATGATTCAGGCGCAATCTTTGACCAGTCCAGCAACTGTCCCGTAAGTTCATGGCTGTTGGCATATGCGGCGCTAATATCATCGGCAAAGTATGGTCCAAAAGTATGACGTATTTCGGACAAACCTTTCGCGCGTATCTCGAATGTCCAGCCCGCAGCCCTGGTAACCTCTGAGGTTAAAGGAGGACCAAATACCCTTTTCCATAAGCGCGTTGTGATTCTTTGTTGCGGTTTGACATAATTGATTTCGTATTCGTCACTTAACTGATTCAACGTGTTTACTTTTGTGTTGTAAATATCTTTCAGTTCACTAAAGGTCCGCTGGTTATTGCAAAGTCTTAGGCTCGACTCACAGATATCTTGCAACACCGCGGCCTGCCCTCCAAAATCATCATTGGGCTCACGTGCGAGCCGTAACTTCATTTCGCCCCAAAAATTCGTTAGGCTTAGTAACCGATCTTTTGGTATGCCGTCACCTCCCCATTTAAACGTCTTCATTTCGTTGATTACCCTCGGCGACATTAATTTTTCCCCTTTATTCATTCTCGTGGTTAAAATGAAAAAAAGTTGTGTAATGTGCGGATTATTGTGAAACAATTTTCGAATTTTTTCAACGTCGCGACTCATTTCCAGTCGCAGTAACGGACGCTCATAATAAGGACGCGTTTCAACATCCATTGCAACAAGCTGGTTTATTGCCTTTGTACGCGCGGACTCTCGCGGTAGGGGGGCGATCTTAAAGTTTAGCGCACTGCAACTTGCTTTGGGACCTTCGGGTGGCGCTCGCCTCGCCCTGCATTGTTTTTCTTCAAATTCACCAGCAGAAAGTTCTTCGAATGCATTTTTTCTGTCTGGGCCATAACGATATTGGGTCTTACCGCTCTTATCCTGAAAGCTGAGGACAAATTGATCAGGATTAGAGTTATCAATGTACATCGTCGATGTTGACCAACCTTCTGGTAAGTTGAATCCTTGTTCCAAGGCTTCGTTAAAAGAGACAATAGTCTCAGGAAGACTGGTGACAGGGGTAATCAAATGATTATTTGTTACGTGCCAGTTAACGCCGTCATATTTCATATCAAGGCGTAAGTCTTTTGGAATACCTTCTCCCATAATACGACGCTCCCCGTCGGCTTTGATTTCCTTCTCCAGCAAATAGAATTCGCCTTTAAGCTGTATATACTCGCGGTCTCCTATGCTGTAGACACCGCGCTCTACCTGCTCCGGCGTATGATCAAAAAAACTCTGATACTCAACTTTGCGTACCCCGTTGAGACGTTTGTTGTCATACAGCATCTCAGCTATGCCTGCCGAAGATACGCGTTTTGGAAAGTTTTTTATGAACATCCACAAAATTTGTGGATCTTCATCGATCAAATGTCCATATCCCTGAAGCCATTGCTCAGTCTGCAATTCCAATTTTTCTTCCGATTCATTCCAGAGGTAACTCACTCTTTTTCCTGAATGATCTAACGCCATAACCAGATATATCGGCCCACCATCAGACTTCTGGATGAGCCCTTTGGGAGATAAGTTGTGCGGCACATTGAGGGTATTTCCCTGAACTGAAATTTTGTTCGGGAGCGCCTCGACTATGACGGGCGCGGTATCGAAAAATTCGGAAATACCAGTTCTAAAGTGTAAATCTTCAGGCTTTGTAGCGACGTGCGCGCGCTCCCCCGGTTTGATTTTTTCATCCGCCAGATCGGCCACTGGGCCTGTTTTTGGCATTTGCTCTGATAAATGCTTTTCGACCTGAGATGTCGCAAATTCGTCTGCACTTCCGTAGTTAAAAGCAGCTCGAACAGACGGTATAAGGTACTGCGCCTCGTTTATTTTAATCAATCCGGTGAAACAAAATAGTGCATCTGTTCCTATCGCCATTCCTTGTTCCGCTCGTCCCTCATCGGTTTTTGCGGGCAGTGCGATCATTTCAGCTGTATCAAGGATGGCGATCACGCAATTACCCTCTGGAATCAATCCAATAATGAATTTTCCAAGCGCATAAATATTAGAATGAAAGATTTCTTCAGTCCAGGTCTGAGGATGCGGTTGCGAGGGCGACGTCTGTGGAATTCTTTTATGAATTGCTGCGGGAAATATCTGTAATTCACTCACCACGAAGGCGATTTCGTCTAGATTTGTTGCAAAACCAAAGATCGAGGGAGCCTCGAAGGTGGTGTGATCGGACGGAGGGAACCGAATGCCGCTTGTGAAGCTGGCATGATGCTTGTTCACATACTCCGTGACCCCACCAGCTTGCTGTATTTGCTCCGTAATTTTGGAAACAACGGGTGCCCCCCATGAGCGCTCTTCGGAAAACAAATAATAGTCGGAAGATACCGCGTCGTTTATCGATCCGGTTCGTATGATCAAGCCAGATGTTGCAGTAAATGCAGCTTTATAAGAGATATCAGCGTGTTGCGCGTCATATAAAATTACTCTTGGTAAAAACACTTCCAAATGAGCAACCTTACCTGAACGAATTAAATTATTACGATCGGTTATTGGCAATTGCGCCAAGCCAAAATTATATAAATTATATTTACTGAGTAAAAGTTCTTCTAACGCATTCTTCGATTGCTGTTTGTGAAGCACATTTTCAGTACTCCGATCATTAATAATCCACGAGAAATGCTCCCCCTTTTCCTGGACTGCCTGCATGAGCCGGATCTTTGGAAGTAAGGGTGTCATCAGAGAAGCTAGTCCGGATTTCATCCGCTCAACATGACTTCCAAGACGTTCATTTGGCGTATTTTTTGTAAGCGAATTACAGAAACGTATCAGTGCAGGCGCTGTTGTCAAAGGCCATGCCGCAGGAGACAAATCGATCAAACTATGCAGTCCCGCTTCACGCAGAGCGGCGGGAGTAAGAGCTGACCTGAATTTTGGTGGGAATTGATTAATAAAACCCGCGCCTATGCTCATTAATGTGCCATCGTAACTTAAGTAGGTCGTGTCACGAAAGTCCGGGTCATCAATATTAAGTTGCGCGCTGAGCAAAGGATCAATCGCACGCAATGCCGCCTCGACAAACCACTTTGAGAGCGTGTTCAACCAGTGACGATCGGCGGTATTGAGTAAGGGTACGTGCAGCTCTAGCCGCTTACGAATCGCTGCTTCGGTACGCACAGTAAGCTTGGACAATGCATCCAGCGTTGGGTTAGTTGCCAGTTCGGTGGTCACGCTACTGTGTATGAAATTTTCTAAGGCCTGATCGCCTGATGGCCCATTTATCTGCGCTAAAGCATTGAAGAATAACTGCGCAACCTCGTTCCGCAATTCTGCTTGCGGTCTGGCCGCCTGGGGTTCCGCGGGATCATACGCAGAAACATGATTATCATCCTTGGGATGCTGGGCTTGCATCGCGTATTGCAACACCGTGTACTCGTATTGGTCCACAATTGCATCGCCCCCCCATGTGCGTGATATTAATGGTGCGAACGCGTCCAGGAGTTGATAAATATCTGATTTGTAATTCTGGCGTTCAAGTGCCAGTCCCTTCAATCGTTCGTCCTGCGGAATATTCGCAGGCCAGCGGTGGTAAGCGTTTATCCCGCTCACGATTGCTCCCGTGTCGATCAAAAAATAAGCATCACTTATGTTAAAAGAAGGTTTTGCAGTGTTGGTGATATCGGAACCAGAGGAAGATTCGACAGTTATGTTGGATAGTGCGGTAGAAGTACTTTCATTCCCATAAGGAAGCTCTATTTTGTGCTTTTCGTTACTGGGCCTCCAATAGGCTTCATTAAAATCGTCAAGTCTAGCGCAATCAACACCCGTCATCCGAGGCTTCGGCCACGTCGGCAGGCTGTCGTATACATACTTTCCATACGTTAGCAGGCCGTTTCCGATTTCTCCCAATGAGGGGAGATGTGAGGTCGCGACCGCAGCCGTACCATTGTTCGGGCCTTTAACAGGCGTAGGCAGATTAGGGTCTATAGTGGTATTCGGAAAGCCAGAAAAACGCGTTCCCGTCTGCGCACAATACACTTTTAATAATTGCGCTGGTTTACATGCATTTATCGCTAATAGGACTGCAAACGCGAATCCTGTTTTGTTGATCGGTTCTGTGGTGGCCCGTGCTTCAACACCAGAAACCAATTCAGGAACATCATAAAACTCAGCGTAACCAGCTCGCAATGCATTCATTTCAATTTCTATCTTTTTTTTATTTATTTCTTCGCTTTTAATTTCCATATCAATGCGTTGCCTGCGCGTTTGCCTTGGCGCTTTTGCATAATGGGATGCCTTCACTTTATGCGGTGATGCGTCAAAACCGTTACACCTTGTGACGCGAGCGCTAAATTCGGAAGCAGTACCGTGACGTGTCGTGGAACTCCCGAGAGAAGTTGAAGGCGTTCGGGTAGGAGTGATACGAAACATGAGCATCCTTTGATGAATTTAATGACAGTTAACGACAAACAACTTAGAGGCTGTGAACACTGACTTTTCTACACCTATTACGGCAAATTAATGGTGCATTTTGTGAAGCCATGTCGGTAAAAACTGTTTGGTAATAGCTGAACGAAGATATAAAAATGAAGCTGATGCAGGCTGCTTGTCTCTCGCAAGGAAAAAACCGCAACTACATCCTGCTAGACACAAACGACAACAGCTCAAAGCTACGGTAGGGTAATCATTTAATGCGTTTGCTTCTCTAAATTATCACCGCGCCCTTTATCTGTCGCTAGGACAAGAACGAAAGTTTGATTTGTCATATCCTAGAGCGTTCTGACACACAAAAAACTGCAAGCCTTTCCTAAAAAAATAAGATAATAAGAGAAACAAAAAGGATTTCGCCACAGATAGGTGCAGGCCATCCCGTTGCGTTGGTCGCTTCCGTGAGCCAAGTCCGCTTCCAAACCATTTAAATCCTTCGGTCATTGCATTGCCAGAACTCAATTGAGTGCGGGTGTGCACAAGTGCACCTCAACGTGAATACAATCTGCGTGTTTGTTGAGCCATTTGGCGACATGCCGATAAAGCGCGAAAGCATTATCAATTTAAACATAACTGTTTTACGATAAAGAAACTTGGCTGAGAGCGAGTCGGGACGATGGTATCTTTAACGTGTGGACTATAAAAAATTCTTCGAGATTGAGAGACAGCACATGAAATTACGAAGTAGCCAATCTTTTGCACGACTATTAACGTTAGCTGCGATGACAAGTCTGGGCGTCGCAGGATGCGCTGGAGGTCATATTGACCGCCCTTCCTCACCCGCTAAGGTTACCTTGGCCTGCGCACAGTTAAACGGCATGAACATTCCCGCTACGTCAATCGGCTTGCCAACCACGGGCGCGCTGGTTACCAGCAGCGTAACCGTTCCCGCATCTGGAGCCGGTCCTGCCGCAGTCGGAGAGTATTGCAAAGTGCTTGGCGCTATCCATCCTTTGGACGCGCACGCGCCCAACATTCAGTTTCAGATTAACCTCCCGACCAACTGGAACAGCAAAGCAATGATGTTTGGAGGCGGGGGATATAACGGTACCATCGCGCAAGGAACCGGCAACGTTCCGGCAGGCCCTGTAGACCAACAAATACCACTTGGACGCGGCTACGCAACCTTTGGCAGCGATTCGGGGCATCAGGCGAATGCGAATGGCAGCCGCGATGGGACTTTTGGCATGAACGATGAGGCGCTGAAAAACTTTTCCAGTGATGCATTAAAGAAAACCCATGACACAGCGATCGCCATCATTAAAGCCCGCTATGCAACCCCTATTCAAAAGACTTATTTTGCGGGTGGATCAACCGGCGGACGTGAGGCCTTGATCGCAGTGCAAAACTGGCCAGCGGACTTTGATGGCGCGATCGTTCTTTATCCCGCATGGAACGCTGCCAGTCTGGATCTGCAATTCGGACGGATCACCCGGCAACTCTCTCAACCGGGCGCTTATCCTAACCGCGCCAAGCGCAAAGTTTTGTACGACGCCGCTATCGCTGCATGCGACATGCTCGACGGCGTCAGCGACGGTCTGATCAGTAACGAGCGAGCCTGCAACGCCATTTTTAATCCATCGAGAGCGACGCTAAACGGCACGCCGATAAGGTGCGAAGGCGGTGCCGATACAGGCGATACCTGTCTTTCCGATGCGCAGATTACCTCTTTCAATGTGATCAATACGCCACTTGATCTGCACTACACGTTGGCCAGCGGAGAAACAACGTATCCCGGTTTTAATACATGGGGTACGGATTTTGGGATTCCGGGCACGGCAGGCACTAAGGCGCTTCAGCCCACGGTGCTCACCCTTTCCCTTGGCATCGAACAACCAGCGAACCCGATGCCGCCGATCACGGCGACTTCCAGTCCTCCTTACAACGGCACTTTTTGGGATCAATGGGTCAAATATTTTGTGACGCGTGATCCTCAATTCAATTCACTAACGCTTGATCCCCAGAACCCCGGAGCATTACAGGCGCGCATTGTGGAACTGACCGAAATTCAGGATCTGAATAAAACTGATCTGTCTGCGTTCCAAAGCAAGGGCGGGAAAATTTTGATGGCGCACGGATTATATGATGCGTTGGTGAGCACAAGGGCCACCGAACAATACTTTTCCCGCGTGCGCAAGACGATGGGTGCAGTGAAGGTCAACAGCTTTATGCGCTTCTACGAAATTCCTGGCTACGGTCATGCGGCAAGTAGCGTGTTTAATGCGGCGTGGGATTCGCTCACAACGCTTGAAAACTGGGTAGAAAAAGGCACAGTCCCTCCAATGCAGATCGTCGCTGATACAGCTGGTGTCCCAGGCCGCACCAGGCCTTTGTGTGAATATCCCGAGTGGCCAAAATATAAAGGCGCCGGCGATGTTAACACCGCGCAAAGCTTTGTCTGCGCTTCTCAATAGCAAAAATAACGGTGCGATGCGGTCGCAATTTTAGTGCGACCGCATACGAATGGATTTTGGCGCATTTGTCGCTTGCTTTCGATTGAGCCTTTCGACAATGTCCGCCCGAGCCATCACGCAATGTCTTATCTGACGGCGCATCACAGCATTTCAACATACATGGAATGTGTCGATAAACTTTACACCTTTTGAGGACCACAAAATTTATTTTTCCTTAAACCCTTGATTTATAAAGAAAATTTATTAGGCATGAAAAATGCTTATTATTTCTAAAGTGGAAATATTTAAAATAAATCTCTTTAGGAATAATATGAAAAAATTTTTTGGATTTGTCGCTGCAATATTGTTAGTAACGCCCTTGGTCCACGCAAGCCAGATCAGCGGTGTTGATGGATTTGGAAATCCTGTTGTTCCAGGTGCTACATCAACGATTACATTTGATGATCAATCGGATGCCACTTTCTCGTCCCTATCCACGGGTGGCGTAACCTTTTCAGGGGTGGGCGGGTCACTTCGCACTAATAACGACTACCACAGCAACTATAACGGAAGGGGTACCCGTTATCTGGATAACAACGCTGGTGCAACATCCAGCATCAAATTTGCATTTGCCGCACCCGTAAGTGCGTTTGCATTTAACTGGGGTGCATCCGATGATGTATGGACCCTTACTGCGTTTAATTCACTCAATGCGGCAATTGAATCTTTCGTCCTTCCGATTACCCACGGCTCGAATGCTGGAGACTATGTGGGATTGGCTGACGCCGACATCTCATATGCAACCTTAATCACGTCAACATCCTATGACTTCATATTCATAGACAACTTTACCGTTGCCGCCGGCGCTACAAATGTGCCAGAACCAACGTCGATCGCCCTGCTGGGACTTGGCCTGATGGGCTTCGCTGCAGCACGCCGCAAATCAGCAAAAAAATAATTTAATAGACCTTACTACATCATCAAAGCCCGCATCGAGCGGGCTTTTTTCATGATAAGCGGACCCGATAGTCAAGACAGTTTTTCAACGAATTTAAGCTGCGCCCGCTTCTTCCTCTGATGCAGAAAGCTGCTGCGTATTTATCCTCCCGAAGTAGTTGAGCAATCAGTACAGAACAAACAAGCGGATGTACGAATTGTCACGTCCATCACACAAGATGTTGATTCTATTGAACGCTGGAAACTTTCAGCGAGGCCGGTAACTTTCAGACATAGAAAAGCAAAAACGCAACATCTGATAGCGGATTAAGAGCTACAATTTGCGCCGCTATGTTAGAGAAGTAATCAGCTTCATCGAGAACAACTACAGCCTCTCAAACCTTCTTCCTCATTTTCACTTTTTCACGGATTTTCATGAACGCCTCCCATTGGTTGCCTAGTATGGCGCATGCGTTAATGTTGCCTCCGTTCAGCTTATTTCTTCTGATGGCAACTGGGCTTCTAATAGCACGATGGCAACCGCGCTTTGGGCGCTGGATTACCGCAGGAGCGGTCATAGCGTTGTTCTTTTTATGTACCGAAATCGGTGCAAATTTTTTGGTACTTCCACTGGAAAAGTTGACGACCCCGCTCGTATCGACTCAAACCAAAGCGCAAGCAATTGTAGTGCTCGCAGCTGGACGGCTTGAGCACGCAGAGGAATACGGACGCGCTGATATTCCCGACTATATTGCACTCGCCCGATTACGCTATGCAGCCAGATTGCAGCATCAGACCAACTTGCCGATTCTGGTATCGGGGGGCAACGTGACCGCTTATAGTTCAGGAAAAGCAGATGCTATGGCAATCGCCTTGCGCGAAGATTTTCGCACTCCGGTTAAATGGATCGAGGGAATATCCAATACGACTGCCGAAAACGCGCTGTTTTCGGCCAAAATTCTGCGCCAGGATAGTGTTCAGCGAATATTGCTAGTGACCGATGCAATGCACATGCCGCGGGCGAAAATGATGTTTGAGCAAGCTGGTCTGGTAGTTGTCGCCGCACCCACTATGTTTTTCGGCCGAAGTAAATTTGACCGACTGTCTCTACCCTCTTTACTGCCCAGCGCCGAAGGCCTACGTCGTTCGTACTACGCAACTTACGAATGGCTTGGGCTGGTCTGGTATCTCAACTCGATGTGAACTAAATGATGACACTGCGCTGGAACTCGAAATGGTCGAAACGATTTTGTTGGGCGTTGGTGTACGCGACCCTGACAACGGCCATCGTAGTGATATTTTTCCTTGAAAAATTAAACGTCCCACCCCGAGAATTGTCTCCGTACATCACACATCGGGCATCCGGTCACAATCCCTTGATTACAAATGTGGGAAATTGGTTGGCCCAAACGTTGCTCGCAGCGGATCGAGGCAATCCCTTGCCGCCAATTCCACTCATGTGGCGAATTGGTGCGCAACATCGTGCACTACAACCTCTACCCTCGTCAGATTCAAACGCCGATAAGCTGGTCTCCACGCCAGCAGAATTTGTCGAAGCTCTCAAGCAGGCGCATGCCGGAGAGGTGATAACCCTGCTGCCGGGGCGATACCACTTCGACCATACGATCGCAATTAACCAGGTCGGTTCATCGACGGCACGAATCACAGTGCGCGCCGTGCGTCCGGATACGGTCTTTCTAGATTTTAAGATGGTTGAAGGCTTTAAGGTATCCGAACCGTATTGGACATTTGAAAATCTGAATATTCGCGGTGTGTGCACACCCCAGACAGACTGTGAACATGCCTTCCATATCGTTGGGAATGCCACCTATTTTATTGCGCGTAACAATACGATTGTGGATTTCAACGCGCATTTTAAAATCAACGGCGAGGACCACCACTTTCCGGACAACGGACTCATTGACGGTAATACGCTAACGAATACAAGCGTGCGTCAGACCGATAATCCCGTGACACTGGTCGATCTGGTTGCCGCTAGTCATTGGCGCATTTCACACAACCTGATCACCGATTTCATGAAGGCTGACGGCAATCAGGTTAGCTATGGCGCTTTCGTTAAGGGCGGCGGCTCGGATAATCGTATCGAGCAAAATATTATAGTGTGCGAATATCTGCTACCCAGCTCGCCTGGTCAACGTGTCGGACTCTCTCTCGGTGGCGGCGGTACCGGACCACAATATTGCCGTGACGAGAGGTGTATTACGGAGCAGGATGGCAGCATTATTCAATCAAATCTGATTGCTTCATGTTCAGACGATGGTATCTATTTGAACCGTGCCGCAACGAGCAAAATACTTCACAACACCCTGATCGATACCGGTGGCATTTCGGTACGTTTTGCTGAGAGCACCGCCGATATTCAAGGCAATCTGGTCGATGGTCTGATACGGACGCGAGATGGCGGGTTAATGCGCGCCACCGAAAATCTCACAACCAGTGCGACCAGTTTGTATCTTGGAAAACATCCTGCGCGCGATTTATTTTTGAATCCCATGGCCATGAATTTTTTATGGAAGGAAAAACTACCGGCGCGCCTGGTCTCTGATAAGACGATCAATGACCTGTGCGATGCACCCCAAACGGGTGGCCAGCGCTACGGCGCTTTTGAAAATTTTTCAGCATGTTTAACGCAATAAATATGGTTCACCAAAGCTTCATTATTTCTTGAGTTACACCAATGTGCCCAATTTTGTGGAATAAAAAATATGGCATAAAAATAAATAGAAACATGCTAAATTGATCCTCAGAAAGAAAATTTTCTCTCACCCGAATTAAACAAACAATAAGACGGTCGATTACTTTGAAAAACCTGTTTATCTGTGTTTCACAGGCAATTTTCGAGCGCAATAATGCCGCAACATTTCCCTCTGGAAAAATGATTTCCTGCATGACAGCAGATAGTTCAAATAAATTTTAATGTGGAGTTGGCTATGAGCGTAGTTGCAGTGGTTGGTCTGGGATATGTGGGACTACCATTGGCGGTAGAATTCGGTAAAAAACGGAAGACCATCGGACTTGATCTCTCGAGCCGCAAGATCACAAGTTATGCACGTTGCATTGATCCAACCGGTGAAGTCTCGACGGAGGAATTACGCGCAGCGAGACACTTAAGTGTGACAGTCGATTCATCTCAATTGTCGGAAGCAGATTTCATTATTATTTCAGTACCGACACCAGTTGATATTGCGCATAATCCCGACTTCACGCCGCTCAAAGCCGCTAGTCAAACAGTTGGGCGCCACATGAAGCGTGGTGTGATCGTTGTCTATGAATCCACCGTCTATCCCGGTGCCACAGAGGAGGTCTGTGTTCCCATTCTGGAAAAGTATTCGGGGCTGAAATGGAAGCAAGACTTTCACGTCGGTTTTTCACCGGAACGAATTAACCCCGGCGACAAAGAACATACGCTGACCACCATTTTAAAAGTGGTATCGGGGGATGATCTCGCTACGCTGGAACAGGTTGCAGAACTTTACGAATCAATCATCACCGCAGGGGTCCATCGCGCCTCTAGTATCAAAGTCGCCGAAGCGGCAAAGGTGATCGAAAATACCCAGCGCGATCTGAATATTGCACTGATGAATGAACTTGCCATCATATTTGACAAAATCGGCATCGACACGCTGGAAGTACTGGAGGCGGCAGGAACAAAATGGAATTTCTTACCCTTCCGACCAGGCCTTGTCGGTGGGCATTGCATCGGCGTCGATCCCTATTATCTGACACACAAGGCAGAGATGATTGGTTATCACCCTCAAGTAATATTAGCGGGTCGGCGGATCAATGATGGGATGGCAAAATTCGTAGCAGAGAAAACGGTGAAATCGATGATTGCGGCCGGCTTCCATATCAAGGGCTCAAAGGTCAACGTATTAGGACTGACGTTTAAAGAAAACTGCCCGGACATTCGTAACTCCAAGGTGGTTGATATCATTTTGGAGTTGCAGTCGTACGGGGTGGAAGTGCATGTTCACGATCCTGCTGCGTTAGCCGAAGATGCGCAACACGAATACGGCATCACATTGGAAACCTGGGAAAACCTACCGCCTGCCGATGCGATTGTAGCCGCTGTGTCACACAGGGAACTTTTATCCAAGTCGCTTACCGACATTCAATCCAAACTGAATGACAAAGGCTGTTTTATTGATGTGAAATCGCACTTCGATCACGTCGGATTGCGAGAGGCTGGCTTTACTGTCTGGCGATTGTAATAATTACCACTAAAAAAATGAAAAAATTTCAGGAAGTTAAGCAACATCTGGCAGCCCATCAATACCACTGGTTAATTACAGGCGTCGCAGGGTTTATCGGCTCCAATCTGCTGGAGGCATTGCTACGACTTAATCAGAAGGTCACTGGACTAGACAATTTTTCGACCGGTCATCAACATAATCTGGACCAGGTACGAGAGGCGGTCGGCGCAGATAAATGGCAGAATTTTGCATTCATGGAAGGGGACATACGCAAATTAGAGGACTGTGCGATTGCTTGCAAGGAGGTCGATTATGTTCTCCATCACGCCGCATTGGGTTCTGTCTCGCGCTCGATCGAAGACCCCATTTTGACTAACGCCAACAACGTCACCGGCTTCCTCAATATATTGGTTGCCTCTCGCGATGCATTGGTGAAACGCTTTGTCTATGCTGCGTCAAGCTCCACCTATGGTGATCACGCTGCTTTACCGAAGGTAGAGTCAGTCATCGGCAATCCTCTTTCGCCTTACGCTGTCACCAAATATGTCAATGAGTTGTACGCTAATGTCTTTGCCCGCTGCTATGGCATCGAAACAATCGGGTTACGCTACTTCAACATCTTTGGTCCAAGACAAGATCCGAACGGCGCTTATGCAGCCGTGATCCCACAGTGGATCGCTGCACTTATTAACAATCAGCCCCTGTATATCAACGGCGATGGCGAAACCAGTCGAGACTTCTGCTTTATCGAGAATGTGATTCAAGCCAATCTGCTTGCTGCGACAGCAGATAAGGACGCGGCCAATCAGGTGTACAACGTCGCCCTAAATGACCGTACCAGTCTGAATCAACTTCACGAAATGATGCGTTTACTACTACTGGAGAAATTTCCGCATCTGCACGAACATCGGCCTCAGTATGTCGGTTTTCGAGCAGGCGACATCAGAAACTCTCAGGCGGACATCACCAAGGCGAGAACGTTGCTCGGCTTTGAGCCAACACATCGCATAGGTGAAGGTCTCAAACAGGCAATGGCGTGGTACGTCCGTAACCTTGCGCCGACTATATAGCGTGACCGATATCGCCTCAACAGACAGGTGCACTTTGACAACGCATGCGCGCTTTGAAGATATGCCTTTGCCTTATCGAGATTTATTTGCCAAGGTACAGAGTGGCGTCGACGGCATTGACTTCTTCTCGACGTTGCCCTGGTTTGAGCATCTTGCGGAGACGGCGTTAAGTCATCGGCATCGCCTGCGACTTTATTGCATCGAGTCAGGCGTAGAACGTCTGCTGCTTCCGATGTGTCACAAGGTGAATCGAAATAGGTTTTTTGGCACGCGTCGACTGACCGCATTGGCCAATTACTATACCCCGCTATTTGGACCCGTGGGCATGCCATCTGACACGCAAACTGCCGAAATGCTAACCGCCCTCCTTCGCGCAGCGGCAAACGACAAGCCGCAGTGGGATACCATCGATCTGCATCCTCTCGATGTTGATGGCAAGACATTCGCCTGCCTTCTAGCCGGATTTCAGGCTGCAAGCATGCCAATACAGCGCTATTTTTGTTTTGGCAATTGGTATCTGGACGTTAATGGACGTGACTATCAGGCATATTTCAATGGCTTGTCATCCAAACTGCGCAACACCATAACGCGCAGATCAAGACAACTGGTGGATGCGAAGCGCTTGCGTATCGAAATTGTTTGCGACGCCAAAGACATCGAAAAGAGCATCACTGATTATGAAGAAATTTACCGCTCCAGTTGGAAAGAGAATGAAGTTTTTCCTACATTTATTCCCGGTCTGATACGTTCATGCGCCAAACAAGGCGCGTTACGATTGGGGATCGCTTATGTCGACGATCAGCCAGCGGCAGCACAAATCTGGATCGTTCATCATCGCGTCGCATCAATTTATAAACTCGCCTATAACGAACGTTTTACCAAATTATCCATCGGCACAATATTGACAAGCAGGCTGATGCAACAGGTGATCGACATTGATAAGGTGCGGGAAGTAGACTATCTGACCGGAGATGATGCCTATAAGAAAGACTGGATGTCGCATCGACGAGAACGGTGGGGCATCATTGCTTTTAATCTACGGACTTTGCGAGGTGCCATGTCGGCCGCAGATCATTTTGGCCGGCGACGCATCAAGCAACTTTATAACGGAATAATTCACTGAATATCTACATGACGGCATGCGACCTTTTTCTTCCCCACTTCAAATACGCGTTTTCAGTTCAGCCTGATCAACGAAGAAGCGGGTGCAAAGTCGCTATTGAAGCGCGACCATTATGGAAAACCACAATTTGAAATAAACATACATCGCGCTAGCAGTGATATCTGCATTAATTCATCAGAATTTAATTCCCTCGATTATAAAAAATCCATATTTAACATAAACTCAGACTACAATATTCACACATTACTCTCCTCGAAAAACTGTGTTTCTCAAGTTCAATTATTTTCAACTATTACTTTTTCGATTCAGGACAAACATTGAGGACGAGTCTCATCAAACATCGAAGGCTGGATGACTATCTGACGCTTCAAATGCCCTGTATTCCTCCACTCGACAATCTCCGTTACTACGGGAAGTGTCTATTTGCGATTCCGGTCGTGCTGTCGATCCAGCAAACGAATACGTTCTCGGACTTATCTTCGGTGGTATTGAGGTTAACGAATTTCGTTAAGTACGTTTTTATGACGATGGTTTGCTTCGGGCTCTCGGATCTTCCGTTTCTCATAAAATGAAATCTCTTCGTAAAACAATCGCCATTCAGTTTTTTGCGTCAAACGGGGCGAATGTCATTAATTTTTTTCTAATCATCGTCCTGG
Organism: Glaciimonas sp. Gout2; assembly: GCF_035018905.1. Taxonomy (NCBI): domain Bacteria; kingdom Pseudomonadati; phylum Pseudomonadota; class Betaproteobacteria; order Burkholderiales; family Oxalobacteraceae; genus Glaciimonas; species Glaciimonas sp. Gout2. The sequence continues at coordinate 21,747 of NZ_JASJXA010000035.1, forward strand.
CACGCGTCCTCACGCCGGCAGAAATCGGAATATTTTCAATGACATCAGTCGTTGTTAACTTCTCGCACGTTTTTCGCGATTTTGGCGTCACATCCTACATACGGCGAGCAAAGGTACTGACTCCCGAGATAATACGTTCTGCCACCGGCGTCTTAGTGACCTCATCATGGATGATTGCTACTTTGCTATATTTTGTCAGCAACTATGTCGCAGAATTTTTCAAACAACCTGGCGTCGGCGAGGTCATGCGGGTTCTCGCCATCGGATTTTACTTTATCCCCTTGGGGGCAATACCGCAAGCTGTTCTGGGACGCGAGTTCCAAGCTGAAAAATCAGCCCTTGTCTCATTGATCAGCACCCCTGTATACGTGTCGACCTCTCTGATTCTGGCCTATCACGGATTCAGCTACATGACTATGGCCTGGGCAAATCTGGCGAATATCATTGTCACCGGTTTGGTTTTCACCGTATTGCGTCCGAAAGGATTGCCATGGCTACCATCCTTTCGTGGCTGGCGTGCTGTTGCGCATTTTGGCATGGGAGCGATGCTTAGCTCCACGATCAGAGCCATAGACAATGCCGTTCCCGATATCGTGCTGGGAAGAATGAGCGGCCCCAAAAATGTTGGACTATTTAGCCGATCAAACTCAGTCGTCAACATCTTCAACACTATTGCCGGTCCGACGATTAATTACATGGCCCTGCCATATCTGGCCAAGACCCATCATGAGGGCCGCGACCTGGCGGTCGAGGTTGCCCGTGCGATAACCTTGCTAACCGGCCTCATATGGTCGGCGCTCGCGATAACTGCCTCACTGGCACCAGACCTCATTGCATTTTTGTACGGACCGGCCTGGGTGGAATGCGCACCGATCGTACCAATGCTCTGCATCGCGTGTGCTGTGCAGGCTACATTCGCTTTCATGCAACCGGCGCTAACAGGTATAGGGCGTCCTTACTGGAGCGCTTTTCCGATGGCAAGCAGTCTGATTGTCAAAATCATCTTGGTGCTGCTGATTTTTAAGAATGATCTGATTTCTTTTTCCTGGATCATCGTTGTTGCTGAGTTTTTTTCGATTCCCGGCTACCTTTATCTGGCCCGTCGCTACATCAACCTTTCCCCATCCGTCATCCTCAAATCAACTCGCGGCAGTTTGGCGATCTCCATCATCATGGTTCTGTGCGCAACATTAGCGGTACGATTGCTGAATGGTTATCAAACACCATTCGTTCGTCTGGTCATTACTTTGGCTTTCCTTACGCCTGCGTGGATCGGGGCAGTATTCTTTTTTAGGCATCCTTTGTCGGGTGAAATAAAAACGGCATATCACACCTTTTTCACCAAAATTAAAACGGTGCAAATTCGATAGAGTCAAATGAACTGCGTAGCTTCAAAGCACTTCGCCTATAAAAGCCACTCTTTGACAATCCCACTAGTCAATTCCCAGGCCGACAGTGGAGGCCGATCTACTAATATAAACGTGAGGTGCAGGTATCGATCTTGCCTCTCTTGGAGCTACTAAAAATGCAGCCGCTGATTCCTTCTTTTCAACTGCCGTCGGTGTCAGTTATTATTCCTGTTCGAAATGGCAAAGACTATATTCAGGAAGCGATCGATAGCGTGACCTGCCAAGTTTGGGGCGATGTCGAAATTCTGGTGATTGACGATGGCTCGGACGATTTCGCTTATGAAACGCTATGCGATCAGGATCCCCGCATTCGTGTCATTCGTCTGGATGGTCAAGGGGTGTCGAGTGCGCGGAATGCCGGGATGAAACTTGCAAAAGGAAAGTATTTTGCATTTCTCGATGCTGACGATATTTGGTTTCCTGGCAAGTTGGCAGCACAAATCAACCACTTCGAGCGTCACCCCGAAGTCGGTGTTGTCTTTGGCGAATTCATCCGCTGGCAGTGTGATCAAAGCGGCGTATTTACTCCAGCAGAAACACTTTCTTCAAATTGTTCAACGTTGAGGGGCATCGACCCGGTACGGTCAGGCTGGCTGTATACCCGACTATTAGGCGGCTTGCTTGTGGGAATGAATACAGCGGTAATTCGCCAAGATATTTACCGCCAGATTGGTGGCTTTAACGAGACCATGCGCATCGGAGAAGATTATGAATTCTGGCTGCGTGCTTCTCAAGTTGCCGAGATGCATTCTCTTGCCGGACCGGTGGCCTTGTACCGCATACATTCTGCAAGCGCCATGGGTCGGCTTGTCCCAGACAACCATTTGGCTAGCCTTTTGGAAACGGCGCGCGCACGTTGGGGCCTGTCCAATCCTGACGGCTCGCAACTATCCAAGCGGGAATTTAATCTGCGAGTCGCCATGACGCATTTTAGCCACGGCTATTCCCATTATTGGCGTGGCGATCCGGACATCGCTCGCACATCGTTCCTGAAAGCGTTTACCGGTGGTGCGCACAGGACCAAATCTCTCGTGTATTGCGCGCTTGCTGGCTTCAAATCCATAAAGAGCGGGAACGCTGACAAACAGCGTCCAGCGCCCCTACAACAGTCCAGTCTCTCGGGGATAGAAGCAAGTCCAATCAAAAGTATTTCCACCAAATCAGCGGCCAAAGCCAAGGCTCAAACTGAAAAGCCCGATAACCGCAACGGCGAGATGCCAATAGCGATGGGGACGCCTCTTTGGGCACGCATGGTATCTACCATAATATGCGGTGGACTAACCGGAAGCCCTGATCACGCCTTAACGATTTTCACCTTCCACAAGGTACCAGGCGAATCCGATACCGGATACCAGGGTGAATTTTCACTGCGTGACTTTCAAAGCCTGATCGCTATTCTGTTAGAAAATTTCAACATACTGCCCTTGGCCGAGGGCATCGAACGTCTCCAGCGCAAAGATCTCCCGCGCTTTGCTGCAGCAATCACCTTCGATGACGGTTATCCAAACTGGCTATCCGGCGTGGTCCCTGTTTTAGAAAAAAGCGCCATTCCGGCGACCTTCTTTATATCGACTTGCCAACTAGAGGGTCGGGCGCTCTGGTTCGAGCGGCTTTATAGTATTTTGAGATTAACCGAAACAGATCGCACCCCATTAATTGCACCTTTAATGGCACACGGCTTATATTTGGATCATAAAATGATCCAGGACGCCGATAATATCCTTAAGGCAATCAAATACCTACCAACTATCCAACGCGATAACGTCATTTCCTCCTGCGAGGCCGCGCTAAACCTCAAGCCAAATTATCCGCTGTTTACTACTCATGATTTGAAAGCACTGCAATCAAAGGGATTTGCCATCGGCGCCCACACCGTCAACCATCCCATTCTTGCATGTTGCACCGATGCAGACGCCCGCATCGAAATCGTACGCTCAAAGGAGATGCTGGAGGACGTCCTACGAGAACCGGTCAATCTTTTCTCATATCCGAATGGCGTTCCCGGTCGTGATATCAAGCCGAGCCATGTGCGCTTAGTGCAAGCGGCGAGATTTAAAGGTGCGGTGACGACGGCCTTAGGTGCAGCTTCGAATCACACCCCCATATTCCAGCTACCAAGATTTGACCCTTGGGCCAGAACGCCGCGTAGATTACTTATTCAGTATTTGATGACGTTGAATAGGCCATTCCCAATCATTGAGGAGACTCAGGATGCGCTGATGGTCGAATAAATAATCCCGCTCAGGATGGTTAAATAAAGTAGCCGTCGAAATATCGCAATACATCCGTTAGCAGTAAAAACAATTTTACCAAGTGAGATTTGTGATTACCAACAAGCAGTACCAAGTAACCGGTTTTCACAATAAAAGAGTGTCGATTCCAGGAGGACCTGTGGCGGTTAGAAATATTAAAAAATTACAAATCCATTTGCATGTAGCAATACCTACTAGCAAGGAAAACATGGATTTTCCGATTACCGCCCAAAGAAAAATAAAACGTGTGATTCGTAAAGCCTTTGACTGGACTGCATGGGCGGTCAGCAAAAAATTTCTATTCAAAGGTTATAACTATGCATCCCGAATCTATTGCAATCGGGGAGATATCGCGATCAAGCTCGCAATCAAAGAATTGTTGCAAGCACGTTTCCATGATTTTCAACTTGAGTTTGTAGAAAGCGAATGGGGACAACTCAGCGACGATGCGATCGAGAGAATCAATAGTTGTGCCTCTCTTTTTGTAATAGCAGGTGGCGGTTATTGGGTATTCAATAAAGAGAAGAAGTTAAGCCCTTCGTTCCTATCGGACGTTGATTATTTTCAAAAAATAACATGCCCGTTAGTTGTCTTCGGATCGGGGGTGAATTTCAATAACCCATCAGAACAATTTGATTTCGATATTAACAATTCGCTCAGAGATGCTTTCACCAAGCTAGATGATCGGGTGGATTTGCTTGCAGTAAGATGTGAATTAACCTTCAATTTTCTACGCTCACTTGGCTTGAAAAAACCACGATTATTATGTGATCCTGCAGTTTTTTTGAAGGCTAACGATTCTCCATACCGGACTACGTCTGAGCATATTTCGATAGGTGTTAATCTCGCTTTTCATGGCCCCTTCGTGGAGGCGATTCTTAAAAAAAATCTACACATATATGTAGCGCTCCTTCAGTCTATTCAAAACAAATTCAAAGTGAAATTTTATTACCTTATTCATTCTGATGAAGAATTTTTGATCGTGAAATTACTCAAATTTTCAGGTATTAAAATTGACGTTATCGATGAGCATGGTGGCGACCTCGTGGACGCGTATGGAAATTTAGACGTTGTTTTATGTCAAATGATGCACTCTAATATTCTCAGTTTTAATGCTGGAGTGCCGACTCTGAATATCGCCTACGATTCTAAAAATTTTGGATTTAATAAATTAATTGGCATGGAGAATTTTTGCGTAAGTGTTTACGATCTAAGTGAAGAAATTCTTTTTGAAAAAATGACAGATATCATTACCAATCGCGATGCCATTAAACTCAAGCTTGCCGCCAAAAAGAAAAAACTAGCACTTTCAATGGATTTATTTTTGAGCGATGTAAGAAATATGACGATTTCATATCGCAAGTTATGCTTGACGGAGAATGCTCAAAACGAGATTGTAGTTTGAATGGTTCAACGTACTTCACGCAAAAGCGTGTTTCTTTGGGCACGATACTGGAAATAATCCTGCGCTCTCAACATTACGCATTGGGGCGTATTGCGTCTAAAGCTTCCCACGCCAAGTCGGTAAGTTTTATTCGCAAAATCAGATTTGTGGCGTTGCGTCCCCATACCATTATCGATACAACGAATGCCGAGTGGACCCGCGTTCTTGGCCAATAAATAGAGCAGCAATCTCCCTGGCGAATACGATGAATAAGTCGGATCGTACACAGGAAACCAATAATGCAAAACGCCATTCGACATTAGTCCAAAGTGCGAACTAATAAAATGATTGCCCGCATATACTTTCGACAAGACACCTCGAAATTCCGTCCCCTGCGTTGCCTGCAAAAGACTCAAACATCTTTTTGTCCACGCATTTTCCAGACTGTTTGGGACGCCGGTTGAGAGATATTGAAGCCTTTTCATTTCGATTAAATAGTCTAGATCATTCACATCCGTTGAATGAAATTGTAAACTGAGCTCGCCTTTTTCTTTCGAAATTTTTTGTACACATCGCAACGTATCTTTAGCAAATTTCGGTACGATTTTTTCTCTTTCTTCCCAATATGCATCAAATCCATCAGGTAAAGAAATCGTTGTTCCCTCTCGAATGAAGGAAGTATCCAGACCCAAAGCAGACTGGGAAGCATGTAAATGATCGAATGAATACTGATGAATTCCTGAAACTTGCAACATCCTCGCAAGCTCGCCAGGTATTAATGCTTCTGATGTGATGATCCCATTATGATCGGATAAATGTAGCCCTATTCTTTCTGCCCTACCTAACAAAATATGTGTAAATTGAAATGGGAAAAATCCTACAGCGGAATCACGTCGCATTTTTACCGTGACAAAACATTTCCCACTTACTGCTTCAGCAACTGCCTGTGCAAAATAGGGAGAGAAAAACGGACTATGAAAAGCGCTGTTTTCTTGGGTAATCTTAAGCCATGCATTAAAGAGATGTTGAGGCAAATCCAGTATTGGAAATCGTCTAAAATAAATTCCTTTCAAACCATTTTCTCCTATTTTTTCGGAAGTCATAAAAGACCTATATGTTTGACGTCAACGTCGCCTGGCAATATACATATACCGACTAATATGATTAACAATCGTTACCAACAATCGGACGGAAGAAAAGAAAGGTAGCAAGTTGCGGAAACGAAATATGTCCACCGTTGCAGGTCCATTCGTTTTCGGGAAGGTGAATGCGCCCAAGGACGCGCGGCAACAACTGCGCGCGACGCGTGTCGGTAAGCCAGGGATCGCTCGAAAAAAGGGTGGAAAAGCCAATATCCTCAGCTATGTCGACCAGCGCTTTATTGTATGTGCCATGGGGAAAAGAAAGGCTGGCAGTTCCACCCTGCTCGAGAATCATGTCATGTGCCCTCTGCAAGTCGGCTTTGGGATCAGAAATTGCCGTTAGCGGTGCGTGAGTATGTCCGTGTGCCGCTAACGCCAATACGGCACGATCAAGATCGATGAGATCAGTGCGACGCATCATTTGTTGACCAAGGCCAAGGTCTTGGGAGTAACGGAAGAGTATGTCTAACCTGTTAGCAAGTGGACGCTGGGCAAGAGTAGCAGCCATGGCATGATTTCGCTGGGATCCTGCTTGTTCAGATAAGCGTAAATCAAGACCAAGTTCACGCGCCAAGTCCAACGCGGACTGTGGTTCTGCGAACACCCGTACCAATGCATCTTGCCACCATTGCTCGCTTGATGACCCAAGGACCTCTGATGCAATAAAAACCACGCCTGAGAGGCCTCTGCGTTTAAGTTCTGGATAGGCATATTTGATAGTATCAAGCCAGCCATCATCAAAGGTGATCAGAGCCGCTCGGTCAGGTAGAAAGCGTCCAGTCTGCTTTGCCTCCTCCACATCGCGCAGACTAATGATTTGATAGTGTCGTTGAATAAAGTCCAGACATGCGGAAAACCCTTCAACAGAAAAGGTAAATTCTTTCTCCGCATGACGATAAGCGTCCGAGTCTCGCGGCAGCACGCGATGAAACATGAAGGTAGTCAGTGTCCGGGAGTTGCGAAAACGATGGAGCAATCCGAGTAATCCCAGATCATAGAGTGCCTTGCGTAGCACAAGCTTGACTAGACGTTTCACAGAAAATCGATTCATGATAAAGTTTTCAACACGGCAAAAGGGTCACACATTTTTTTCATCTGCCAACACCTCGCCATTTCGTCCGATGTCGGTTGCCACAATCGGCAAACCTTTATTTTTGGCCTCTTGCCTTGTTGGTAAAAGCAGCAATTTTTCAAGTCCGACTAATAAAGCGACCACAAAATAATACAAATCGTAATAAGCCAAGGCCAGAAATCCACCACCAACCGCAAATCCGACCATGCTGACCTGGCACATTGCAGCAAGATCAGATGCCCATTTCAGCCCTTCTTTCCCTTTGCAAAATGCAAGGATGCGAGTACCCGTGCGCCAGGAAAAGATCAACAGCAAAATAAAAAATATGAGTCCAATATATCCATGTTCGCCAAGCACCTGGAAATAAATACTATGGGCAGCATGATGGTTACGCGGATCAGGCGCGTAGATGAAAAACATTTTGGGTGTAAATATGCTAAAACCGCCACCCATAAAATTTTGTTTTGCAACATTTAATGCAAAATACCAGGCGTTGATACGGCCTAAAGAAGAGTCATCCGTTTTGTAGTCATCGATGGTCTGCATTCTTGCAAACCACTCCCCGGGCATCACCATAAATACGATGGTCGCGACCAAAACAAGGGCAATACCAGTTTTAAATTTCTGTTTACTCTTGATCCACAAGAAAAAAAACATTGCCGCCGCCGCAACCAGCGCCCCTCGAGAGTAGGACCCTGCTGCCGAAATAGCGGTCAATATGGCTACGCCGCCCATGCCCAACCGCATCCATCCCTTGGTAGCTTGAAGTTGCAGAAACCGCACAATCGGGAGAATAGCAATGAACGCCAAGGCTAAGGCGTTGTTATCGGCAATATAGCTGCCGTCTGGTCCATAGACGTGATAATTACCTCCGGAGACTAGCGTAAAAATTCCACCTTTCAGGCCGTAAAAGGCTACGGAGAGTCCCACTACCCAAGCCAATGCAATGATGTCCTTTTTGGATTTGATCACGATGATCGTAATCAAGGTCATGAAAAGGGTCTTCATAACACGGTTCCATTCAGTCCATACCAGATCAGGTTCCAAAGCAACAAAACTTGTCGCCGTCATCCAGACCATGAATAGAATTAATGTGACCGTCACCGGTGTCATTGATAATCGCCACTTGTCCTTTGAAAACACGAGAGCGATCAACGTAACCACTACGACAATTGCCGCAAACGGGAAGTCATAGGCTGCGCCATATGTTAGCCGGTGCGGGTTCATCAGGCTCAACCAGGTGAAGGTCAAAACGCCAATCATCGGGCTTTGAAACGTCCGCCACAGCAATATGAACACAACACCGAATAGGAGGTAGTCACGCATAAACCAGCATACTTTTAAATAACTTTGCTACGCGTACCGCGTTGGCATTCCATGTCAAGCCTTGGTCTGCAATCGTTCTACGCGCATTTCCTCCAACTTCGTGACGTAGTCCGATGTCGGCGCATAGACGTTCGATAGCGACAGGAAGTCCATCCGTATGGTCCGGGTCAAACAAAACAGCGTTATAGCCGTCAGTAAGTATCTCCGTTATATTTGGTTGATCCGGTCCAACAATAGCCTTGCCCAATGCCAGATATTCGAACAGTTTCAAGGGCGACGCATAAGCCACTACCGCAGGTTGTAATGCGATATCAAAGGCAGCAACATAGCGCGCAACCTGGTCACGATTGACAACGCCGGTAAAGGTGATGCGGTCGCTGATGTTCAGCATGGCCGCCTGATGCTCGAGCTGGGCGCGGGCCGGGCCGTCGCCGACGACTAACAAATGCCTGTTAGATGTTAAGGTGTCTTCTGCTCCTTCCCCACCCAGAGCGAGCATGGCAATTACTTTATCCAGCCCATGCCAGTCCCGTACGAATCCGGTGAAACCCAGCACCATTTTGTCCTGTAATCCGAGCGCTGTTTTAGCCACTTGCGGATCCATCGTCTGGTCGAATCGGTCGACGTTGATGCCGTTCGGTATCACGAGTATGCGACTGCGGTCCACGCCATATGATGCAACGATATCGGCCAGTACGCCAGTGACTGGCAATACATAATCTGCCCCGCGCCATACATAGGTTTGCGACCAGCGTGCCAGCCATTTTAGTGAAAGTCCATCATAATGTGCGCGCTCTTCAAAAATCGGCGCATTAATTTCGAGCAGCATGGGTAATCGATATTTGCGCTTGATCCAGATTCCAGACAGGAGTAGCAGGTTGTAGCGCTCATATAAACAATCAGGTTTATGCAGCCGTATAGCCTGCGCCAATTGGCGATACGCTACCAGTGAATACGCCAGTTCCATCAGTTCGTAGACAAACTTCGGTAGGTGACGCTTGAACCAGCTCATTAGTCCGCTATCAGCACCGAATGCATCCATTTTCGCGCTGAGCGGTGCGACGATAATCACCTCGTGCCCTAGCGCACGTAACGCACCGATCATTTCTTCGATGTGCACATTTTGGCCATCCATTGAGCGAGTTCGATGGTGATAGAGGATCTTCATATTTCGCCATTTCTGAGTATGTTGCGAAACAGTTTAAGTTGTCCTGCAGTGGTCTGATCCCAACTAAACTGCTCAGCATAACGGCGCGTAGCAGCACGGTTCGGATAGCCAGCTTGCAGTGCTCGCACTGCTGTTGCAACACCGGCCGCGGTACGATCACGCATTAACACACCAGCATCCGGGGAGGCGACGACTTCTGGTGTTCCCCACACATTGCTGGCAACTACGGGTGTGCCGCATGCCATCGATTCCAACAATACGTTAGCCCACCCTTCCCTGCTTGATGCTAAAACCAGGGCATCAGCAGCGCCATAGTAAGTTCGTAATTCAGCCTGTGGCAAAGGACCAAGAAACGTGACCCGCTCGGTAACCCCAAGATCTGCAGCAAGCGCTTGTAATCGCTGTAGTTCCGGACCCCGGCCGGCGATCATCAATCGGGCCTCTTTTAGCAATGGCAAAGACGCTATGACCAAGTCATGTCCTTTGACCGGTAACAAATTACCCACTGATAGTAATGTGAATTGATTCAGGCCAAGTACTTTGCGCGTCGCTTCACGATCTATCGGCTGAAACAGATTGAGATCCACCCCATTGCGTAAAGCCACGATACGATCTGCTTTCACACCGAGCGTCGTTATTTCTGCTTTTAACGCTTCGCATACTGTAATAACACCAGCAGCTTGATTTGCCGCCCACTGGATCATTTTGCGGGGTATTTGATGATGCGGAATCAGCGTAATGTCTGAACCGCGCGCCGTGATAACAACCGGCTTATTGAAATAACGGCCAAGCATCGCCGCAGCAACACCATCAGGATAAAAGTAATGCGCGTCTATCACATCAAAATCATACCCATCATCGATGATACGGGACAGTACAGGCTTCATCGCTTGGGCCATAAGATAAGGACCTACTGTCATACCTATCTTTGGTACTAGCAAATAGCGCGGGTGCGAGACATCAATACCAAACAATGTTTCCTGGTGAGGTACTTTGGCAAAATGGGCGTAGTTTCCAAAGCGTGGGTGCGAAAATGGAAACCACGGCACAGGGGCCACAACGCGCGCTACTACTTCACCACTGGCGACCAGATGGCGCAGACGAGTTTGCACAAATATACCGTGTTGCGGCCGTTCAGCATTCGGGAACAGCGTACTAAACGTCAGTAGTTTTATCACTTAATACCCATAATTACTTAACACCTTTATAGACCGCCGGACATCTCGGAGATTGTAAAATCACATGATCGACAATATGGTTAGTTCGCATGGTTTCTTTGTAGATAAGTGCAAAGATCAGGCAAGTTCCGAAGACAGAATCGCCACATCACTACTACTTTCTTTCAACACATTGCGCAGAAAGGAGGCAAACATCAGCAACGCCCACAGCGGAGTACTGTAGTCACGCCGTCCGGCCAGGTGTTGCTCAACCATCTTATTCAAAAATTGCATATCAAAAATTCCGGTATCAGCTAGAAGTGGTCCGAGTAAAGTCTCGCTTATAACCTCCCGAAGCGGGCCGCGAAACCAAGTTGCCAATGGGATAGAAAAACCCATTTTTTTTCGATATAAAATATCATCGGTAAGCGTTGCCTCCAGCGATTTCTTAAAAATATATTTACCCTCGTTGCCATTTAATTTCAGTGACGATGGCAGACTGGATACCCATTCCACAAAGGTATGATCAAGCAACGGCACGCGCACTTCGAGCGCATGCGCCATGCTGGCACGATCTACTTTAGTCAGAATATCCCCGGGCAAATAAGTCTTCAAATCCAGATACTGGAGCAACGATAACGGATCCTCGGTCGGTGCTTGCGCTGCATGACCACGCATGACTTCGATGGCTTGATAACCTTGAAGATCCTGACGGAATGGTTTGCTAAAGAGCTGCTTGCGAACTTGATCCGGCATAATCGAGACCCCATGGAAGTAACCTTCCACCGCATCCTGCGCCAGTGCCTCAAAGGTGGTCTTGGCGCGCAGTACGCGCGGTGCCCAATCAGCCTTAGGATAGTGTTTTCCAAGAAAGCCAAAAACTGGTTTGCGCAGGCCCGTTGGCAGTAATGAACGCACACGCTGTTCGGCCATAGCATATTTATAACGTCGGTATCCGGCAAAATTTTCATCACCACCATCGCCCGACAGGGCTACCTTGACGCGCTGTCTGGCTAATTGACAAACACGGTAGGTAGGAATCGCGGAACTATCGGCATAAGGTTCGTCGTAAAGATTGGCGAGTATGTCGATAAGTCCGTAGTCATCTTTATTGACTGTCTCGGTAGTGTGTTGCGTTTGGAACTGCGCAGCAACTTGCGCCGCATAGTGCGATTCGTCATAGGCCAAATCGCTAAATCCAATCGAACAAGTAGTAACTGGCGTGTTAGTCAACTGCGCCATCATGGCGACTATCGCACTGGAATCAACACCACCCGATAGAAATCCACCAAGCGCCACGTCCGTGACCAAATGGACACTCACGGTTTCGCGCAGGCGTTCAATTAATTCTGCTTCCATCTCGGCTTGAGGCTGCGGTGCTGCCAATCTGAACGGGACGTCCCAATACTCACGCTGGTGCGGTATTGCATCGCCAGGTGACAACGTGATCGTGTGGCCTGGCTGAAGCTTGTGTACCGCCTTGAAAATCGTACGTGGCTCTGGTATATAACCGTAAGCAAAATAATCTTCTACCGCGCAGGGATCAATAGCGCGTGGTAACGAAGAAACCGCAAGCAAGGATTTCAATTCCGATCCAAATACAAACTGACCATCCGGTAACAATCCATAGAACAACGGTTTGATACCAAGCCGGTCACGGGCCACAAATAAAGTTTGTCGGTTTCTGTCCCATAACCCGAAAGCAAACATGCCGCGGAAATGTGTAACACAGGCTGCACCCCATTGCTCCCAGGCGTGCACAATAACCTCGGTATCGCAACGTGTGCGGAACACATGACCGAACGAGGTTAGTTCCGTCATCAGCTCTTTGAAGTTATAGATCATGCCGTTGAACGTCACGACCACGCTGCCATCTTCATTAAACAAAGGTTGCTGACCACTGGAAGGATCGACGATAGCCAAGCGACGGTGGCCAAGGCCGATCCCTGCTTCAACGTGATAGCCGCCCGCGTCCGGTCCGCGATGATGTTGTGTCTCGTTCATCCGCACGAGCAATGCACGGTCAATAATTCGTTTACCTGACGTATCAAAAATTCCCACTATTCCGCACATGATTTATCCACGTCCCAAAGTGATTTTTTTTGCGGTAGACATGTCGTCATACATGTTGGTGTAAGACGCCAGCATTGCTGCCATGCCATATTGTTTTTCGACACGCGCTTTACCGGCAACCCCATGTTGAATAACAAGATCGGGATGATTGACATACCACGCCATGGCGTTGGCCAACGCTACTGGATCGGATGCGGACACCAGCGTGCCGGTGATATTTTCGACCACTACTTCAGGCACGCCACCGACCCGGGTAGAGAGAACCGGCAAGCCCGTCGCCATCGCCTCCAGGATGGTGATGGGCGTTCCTTCCGCAATTGAGGACAGGACAAAGAGAGAAAATGTCCGCATGATTTCCGCAACGTCGGTGCGCGCGCCAGATAACCATATCTGATCAGCGAGACCTGCCGCGGTAATTTTTTCCTTAAGTAAAGGTAGGAGTGGTCCATCGCCGACAATCGCTAGTCGTAATTGTGATTTTTTTTCGGGTATCAGAGTGAGCAAGAGAATGAAGGCATCAATCAATCCTGCATGATTTTTGACATCCTGCAACCGGCCCACGGTGCCGATTACAAAGCTGCCCGCTGGCAGTTTTTCAGAAAGCATACTTTGCGCCCCCGAGGGTGGGTGGAACGTATCTGTATCAATACCGTTTGCCAGTAAGAGATTTTTTTTATCCGGCACGCCGATGGTCGTTGTGAGCCAATTGCACAAATCCGTCGAGACCGCGTAATAGCAGTCGTAAAAAGGCAGCAACCAGCGCCGCAATCGGTTATGTCTTTGATTGGTCCCGTCTGGATCGCTGGCATCGCGGCCATGCTCACCATGGACGCGAACGGGTACGTTTGCCATCGCAGCAGTCACCCCATATTCAAGCGCAGACAAATTATAGGTATGCAAAATCGTCGGCCTTAATTGACGTAGCAGACGCCACAACTTCAGATGTGCGCTTAGGCCCAGACCAGCCGGTTTATGCAGGGAAAAGATACGCACATTCGGTTTAGTAATCTTCTCAGAAAACGCGGTGTAATCCGTGAGGCAAACAACGGCATGGCGATATTTATCCGCAGGCATGCGATTGATGCAGTCAACCATCAATGTTTCAAGACCGCCGAAATCCAGCCGGTAAAGCAGGTGCACCACGAGGGGAATGTTAGTCGTCAAGATCACAGGCTCTATTCCGGCTCTAATGTTTTTTATTATTGGCAAGTGTGGTTTCCAATGGCGTCAAATTTTCACTCAGGAAATCATGCAAAGCCTGACGCGCGATCTCAGGTTTATCCGAATACGGGGCGAACACAATCAAGGCCGCGCCATCGTCGCCTTGCATGAGTAGCTTGCCCTGAGCCTGAAGCAATTTCCCCTTGTAGTCGTTCGCAGTAAGATGCCCATTTATCCAGTACCAGCGCCACATCAGCACAGAGCCAGATGCGCTCTGAATCATCTCTTCCCGAACCGAAATTTCACGTCCCAGTATGGATTCCGTACGATTCGACGCGTTTAGTTGCGTCCAAACTTCATCTTTTTCGGGCAGCACGCGATTTGCGGAACTAATGAGTGTCGCCCCTGGATGCTGGTTGCGGTAATAGTGAATCGATACTCCCACCGTCTGCGTACCACTCCGAAAGAAACGATAAAGTTCTGCATTGGATGGATTGACAGCCGGTTTCCAGGTTGTGAACGCAGGCGCATCCTGCCAGCTCACATGCACGTTACTCAGATCGGCCTGTAGCGGAGTGTTCCTCGTTTGCCCCATAATATGCGCAAACAATGGCCATATCCCGAGGCAGACCAGAATGCATGCAGTGGAAACTATTAACTTTCCGATATGGACGGGACCAGGACTACTGCTCTGCGCAGGAATGGCGTTATTTGATTTTATTTTTGCCGATACTTTTTGTGGTCCCTCATGCCAAAAACTACCGATCTGGAACATCAGGAACATGACAAGACCGAAGAATAACCAACCATAAATCAAATGATCCACGCCAACCGCAAGCTTCATGCCGCTCAGGTGCCCAATCATCACAATCATGTAAGCGCGCAAACCATTTGCAATAATGGGAACCAGAATTGAAATGAGAATAAATATGGCACGTCGCACAGGTGACCGATAAGTCTGATACGCATAGAGGCAACCTAGCGTGGCAGAGGCAATCAGGTAACGAATGCCACTGCATGCTTCGATTACCGACCAGCGACCAGATGGAATGGAAAAGCTATTTCCCTCGCGCAATACAGGAATACCGGTTACACGTAACGCTGCGACGGTGAAATTTGCCGTAAACTCGATTAAGGGTGCGATAAAAATCTCACCGAACGGAACCGCTAGCAAGAGAAAACACAACGGGAAGGCAATCGAGGCGGAAATACGGCGCCCCAACACGGAGACGACAGCAAGGATGATCATCACCACAAAGGCAAATTGCCGGACCACTTGAACATCGGCCAGATTACCCAAAAGCCAGACAAATCCGCAGAATGCCAAAAGGAGCATTGTTGGGTAATATGGTTCCGGCTTCATCTGCGCCAAGACTTCTCGACGCTGCCAGATCAGCCAAAGACTAATCGGCAAAATACTGTACTGATGGGTGAAAGTTTCCGAACTATTCCAAATCATCACAATCGATCGCGCCGTATCGAAATAAATCAAAAATGGCAAAAGGAATGTGAAAACAATCAGGATTGCTTTTAGGATAAATGATCGATCGGTGTATACCAAAGTCTGAGAGTGCATATAGTGGCGATCAATTATATAAATGTAGGTGGCATATTTATGTCGAGCAGACCATCGACAATGCTAAGTTTGTTCGCCCAGCCGTAAGTCGCTTTAACTTTTTCCCTTGCGCGCGCGCCCAGATTGTCGTGTTCGACATTACATCGCTGAAGTAAGTCTGTCGCCATTGTGACGAACTGCTCAGCGCTCTCTGCCAGCATAAGCTCCCGATTGGGCATAGCATCAATCCCCTCGAATGCTTGCGAAGAAACCAGCACGGGCTTCGCCATCGCCATTGCTTCCAACACCTTATTCTGAATACCGCGCGCAATACGCAACGGTGCCACAGCTAAATGTGCATGCGCCAAATAAGGACGTACATCAGGCACGGAGCCGGTCACCTGTATCCCGGGAAAATTCGCCAGTTCTTGCACCTGCGGCGACGGTCTGGCCCCAACAATATAGAAAAGTGCGGTTGGATTCTCGACACGTATCGCTGGCAGGATGTGATACGCAAACCATCGCACTGCATCGATATTCGGCCAATAATCCATTGCCCCGGTAAACACCATAACTAGCTGGTTTGGCTGATATGGATTCGGAAATAGATGTTCTGGTGAAAAATAATCTGTATCTACACCGTTATTGAAGAACCCAATTTTGTGCGCACTATCGGGTGCAAGTTGGCGGAATAAATCAGCCTCGGGTGCCGACACAAATAAGGATGTATCGAAATTGCGAGAGACTTGTTGCTCGTAAGATAGAAGTTGGCGGGCTTCACGTCGATATAGCCACCGCATAAACCATGATTTTTTTTCCGAATATTGGCGCCACTTATCCGAGTCGACATCGACAAAATCAATAACCCGTCGAGTCAATTGCGCGCTCCCTGCATATTGGGCCATCGCGGACGAAAATACGAGGACCCGACTAATCGGATTATTCGCCAATACCCTCTTCACCCATGCATGTAACCCGGGATCGCGATAGTAATCGAGACTGAGTGCACGATTCCCACCGAGCGCACCAAGGCTGCGCAGCCGCGCCATACGCGAGTTCAACGCGGCAAAATGCGTATCGTCGCAAAGTTGTTTTACCTTATCAACGTATTGCCAATCGTCAGGATCATCGACGAAAGTGCCGAGATGCACGTGATAGCGCTGCGCCAGATGCTTTAACAAATGATAGGAACGAATTTTGTCACCCTTGTTAGGGGGATAGGGAATACGATGAACTAAAAAGAGGAGATGTTCCACGCTTTATCCCAGATTCTTCACAATATGCGGGCCGATCACGTTGGCAACGCACAAGGGCAAACGTTGCCACACCTTGATCATTAACTGGTATTTTGGATTCAACGGATTGGTATCAGGGATCGACTGAGCGCGGCGCAACTGGTACTCGTAGTGCAACGGTTGCGGTTCGAATCCCCAGTTTTTCTTAAAATCGAAAGCTCCCGTGCCCTGCTTGCTACGGCCAAAATCGAAAACGCGAATACCTTTTTTTACAGCGTATCGCATTAACTCCCAATACATGAAATCATTCCCTGCAACGTCCCGGGCTTCGGCGGTGCCGCCGCCATAGTAAGGTAGCACCTCATCACGGAAGTAAAAACTCATGACGCTGCTGATGGTCCGCCCCTCCTTGGTTATTGTCAGGATTTCGCAATTTTCGGCAAAAGTCTCTTTTAACAGTCGGAAATATTTCTTCGAAAATACAGGTGTTCCGAGGCGATGCACACTGGCGGAATAAGCCGCAAAAAAACGATTCACACTTCGATCAATGCTACTTTGTAAATTGGCCTTGATACCCTTACGAACCATTGCGCGCTGTTTGCGGGGAATGGCCAACATATTTTTTTCGTCATCCGCATAGATATCCTTACGAAAGGTCACGTAAAGACTTTTTGTAGGCCACTCTGGATGTTGAGGGTGATGATGGCGATATTCGAGGTAATCGACATTTAATTTTTCGGCAAGCTTTTGTGCCGCACGATCTAATGCGTCAGCCGCCGCAGGTGAGCTTGCCGCAATTCCACCGTAAACACAAAATGGCAGGGAACTCAATGAATGCCCAAAAAGAAGACTCTTGATTTGTGCCAGCGGCAGTACGCCTTGAATGCGACCCTCGCATTCAACATATAGAAAATATGTTCGATGACCAAATGCACGTTCGATAACATGCTTCCAACCAGCGCGGTGGAAGAAACTTGTGTGAGGACATGCCAACACAAATTTATCCCACTTTTCGACGTCCGCATGCTGCATCATACGGACTGTAAAAACAGGCGCTGATGGAACCAAATGCGCCGCTGTCGGCCGCACAGCTTCTGCGATCAGGTTCATTTGTTATCCAGAAAAATACGGTCCATCCGATCCCATTGAAAATCACGCGCCAAAGCATTAATTCGCGCCTCCGTGCGATGCAGATTCACGTAGTGCCGAAAATGGGTTTTCAAGCCGATGCCCCTCTGGCGCGGTTGTGCAGGGTCAAGCTCCCAAGGATGAAAATAAAATATCGCCGACTGCTGATCCTGGCTATTGACCTGTCGCAAGAGCCAGCGCGACATAGCATAAGGAAAGAAACGAAAAAATCCGCCGCCACCAGCAGGGAAATTTCTGTTGAACGCGCGCACGGTGCTAATGGGTAATTCGAGCAATCCATCTTTGCCATTAGGATAAAAGGCAAAACGCGGGGCATCCGGCATGCCGTAATGATCATGCTTGACCGGATAAATACTGGAACTATAGCGATAACCTGCATCGTGTAACAGATCTAACGCCCAAAGATTGCCGTTAGCAATCGAAAAACTTGGCGCCCGATATCCTAAAACAGGCTGTCCACCGATATCCTCCAGCACCTTTTTGCTACGCGTAATATCAGACAGAAAAGCGCCAGCGTCCTGGTCGCTCGCTCTGCGATGGCCATATCCATGACTCGCTAATTCATGGCCACTGTCAACTAGACGCTTCACCATCGCTGGATAGCGTTCCGCAATCCAGCCCAGAGTAAAAAAGGTGGCCTTGATGTTGTGGTCGTTAAGAATTGTCAGTATCAGGTCAATATTTCGCTCAACCCGGCAAGATATCGACGGCCAGCTATCTCTGGGAATAGTCGACGCAAAAGCCGATACCTGGAAATAATCTTCCACGTCGATGGTCATTGCATTGCGGATCAATGCTTTATTGGATGCCTGATTCATATCATTTCCCTGTGAAGGACGGGTCCACCATACGTATATCTACCGCACCCCAAAAAAAATTCTGAGCCGATGAAATAGATTTCATTGATTATTTTCGACTGGAATATTTTCAATCGGTGATGGGAAATTAATACTGTTAAGCGCCGTTAAGAGAGTGAGCATGGTCTGCTCCAATTTGTATAATTTTTCATACATATCTTGCAGACCATCAGTAGGATTTACGCTCTCCGTCGCCACAAGCGTGGTACCTGCTTCGATATCGCTAGCCTCAACAGGAAGACTAAATTCCTGTTCAATATCCCGAATCACTTCCTTGACTTCGGACGTGCCAAATGCTTGAAGCTCTTCGAGATAGCCCATCAGAAAAAGACGGTCACACAAGGTATTGATCTTTCGAGGAATTCCTCCCGAATAAGCGAAAATCTCAAAGAATGCCTCTTTGCTAAAGGACGGTTCGCCCTGCCAGCCTACGGTACGTAACCGATGCTCTATATAGGCCTGGGTTTCTTCGACATCCATTGGGCCCAAATGATAGGTGGCGATCACGCGTTGGCGCAATTGCTCCATGCCCTGGCTATGAAGCGTTTTACGGAATTCTGGTTGTCCGAGCAAAAATGTTTGAAGTAACGATTTGTCGCCAACCTGAAAATTAGACAGCATCCTTAGTTCTTCGAGCGTCTTCGGCGTAAGGTTTTGAGCTTCATCAACTACCAGCAATGCCTGCAGCCCATTTAGATGGGATTGCTGTAGGAATTTTTCGAGCTCCATCAACAAAGTCGCTTTACTGACGCCTTCACATGACATCCCGAATGCGCCCGCTACCACTTTCAAGATATTATCTGGATCAAGATGGGTATTAGCCAGATGCGCTGCGACGATTTTTGTTGATTCAAATTTCTTGAAAAGATTACGTACAAGCGTCGTTTTCCCTGCTCCGACTTCACCTGTAATAACGATGAAGCCTTCACCTTGCGATATCCCGTATTCGAGATAACTCAAGGCGCGCTTGTGTCCTTTGCTAGCAAAGAAGAAAGCTGGATCAGGGACGAGACGAAAGGGTTTATCTCGCAAGCCGTAATATGTTTCATACATTGGTTGCTAAACTCCGGTTATAACTGGACATTAAAAAATCCCGCAATCGTATTTGCCCGATATCCAATACCAGCCTGATTTGATTCGCCCTGACTTCTACTGAGTTCGACAGTGCCTTTGAGCTTGGCAGAAAACTGTTTCACGATGTCCAGACGCAGCGTTTGCGTGTGATCAACCCGTCCGCTTGTGAGTGACTCGACCCGAGAGGCGAGTAAGCTAATATTTGCGTTTATTTGCGAAGTAAGCCGTCTACCTAACACGACACTTCCACCCACTTGATTGGTCTTGTCATTGCTCAAAGAAATACCGTTATTTTGCGCAGTTGACAGGGGCTCGCGCTGGACGTCGAAAAGACTGACCACTAGCGTAGTTTTGGGGCTGATGATCGCGACGGATGCCTGTAACTGTTTTTGGAGAAATACGGCATTGGTAAAGTAGTTGGTTGAATTGTTCAGAGAGCCGGGCAGACCAGCATTCTGAATAATGTTGTTAACCGCCTGCTGTCGCTGCACCGGGTCGGCTAGCGTCCCCGACAATAAACGATTCAAATAGGCGGACGTATCAATCGCGGCAGGCAGTCCAAACTGAGACTGTGTCGTCGTGACTGTATCGTTGTAGCTGATATCCCAGATCGCGGTGCGACTGCGCGTAGTCGCGGCAAGCGAAAATGTATCGCCATAATATCGCCGGCCGACCGTTGCCACCAGACTGGTCCGCTGATTCACGGCCAATGCAAAACCCGTCGTCCAGGAAAAGCCATTGGTTAATTTACCTATGCTTGGGTAGTCGTCACGATCGTAACCGACGGTGGCAGTCAACTTCAACACTGGGAGAAGCAAATAGCTGAGGTTACCCGATGTGCTTGCCAACTTGACGCTGCTCAACGTCGGGTAATGCGTGATGCGGTCGCTATATTGCCAACCCCACCCAAGTAGTCGGAATGCAGGTCCGCTGTTCACATGGAACGACGTTGTATCTGAGTGACTGCTTGCTAAGGCACCGCTGCTGGCAGCCACCGAATCAACGGCATATCGTAATTCTGCAGCAGCAAACGTATCGAATGTATGCGCTAAGTAAGGACTAAAATTAAACGTTCGCACATTAGTACGATTGTTGGTTGCGTAGATGTTATTCGTCGGCTGTGCACCGAACGCAGAAATATTTTGCTGACTCTCTGAGGCCGCGCTATCGACAAAAAAGAGTTCGTCAATCAGCTCAGCTTTGACTGTTGCATGCAGCTGATTGGTAAATTTTGAACCGGTGCTTTTGTCTGAATAAATAACTTCCTGGACGATATCTTCCACATTCACTCTTAAATATCGACCAGTCTTAACCAAAACAATTGAAGGCGAAATTTCAGTAATATAATCGCTTTTTGCGAACGATTTTGGAGCAAGATTAACGTTATCCGTATAAGTCTCATTGACGCCCAGGCTGGGTATGATGGACCACTCCGCGGCGAAGGTGACTGAAGACAGAACCAGTGCAACTGCGGTTGACATGATTTTCAGTGGGAACATAGGATGAAAATAAGTCCTGCTGAAAGGCCGGTTACTAATAGTATTCCCCATATCCATAGCTCTCCTGGCCAGGAAACACCCTACTTTTGTTGTACACCAAATTGACGTTCGAACATCCCTCAAGTTGTTTGAGAGATGCCTGCACAGCATGCTGACTTGTCGTTTCTGCTTCCACCACAACCACGATTTGCCCCATCTGACTGGCTAATGCATGAGCGGAGCTGGTCAGCAGTAATGGCGGAGAATCAAAAATCACGATCCGATCTGAATACCTGCTGGCAATTTCTTTTAGCAACAAACTCATGGCGTGACTTGCCAGCAACTCCGTAGCATGCTGTTTACTTTTTCCAGAAGGCAATATCGTCAGCGTATCGACGTTGGATTTCAATAGCACATCTGCGACATTAAGATTCTGTTCAAGCAGTATGTCCAGGAGGCCACTATCTGCTTCTATGCCGAGGGTTTTCAATACCGACGGGTGCGCGATATCTGCGTCAACAAGCAAAACGGTATGATCCATCTCCATCGCAATGCTCATCGCCAGATTAATAGCGCAAAACGTTTTCCCTTCGCCAGGTAAAGCGCTGGTAACCATGATTAGATTGCCGGGATTAGTGGCGCTACTTTTTGGATTAAATGCTCTTTTAATGAGCGGACGTTTAATGACTCTAAACTGTTCCGCTACCAGCGAACTGGCACCTCCCGCTGTAATAAAACCCAATTTACTTAATCTTGCGAGATCAATTTCTATCACCTTACCCGCAGGTAATTGAGGGAGCCGCGTGATAGGCTCATCGTTCGGCTCAATAACTTGCAGCGTCGGACTTCTTGATACTTTACTGGGCGAAGGTTCCATCCCTTTTTTTGCGTCGAGCCGGGCCGCCGCTCTCTCAATAATGCTCATCCAAACTCCCAATCTTGTTCAATTACGCTAGGCCGTACGCCTGGCCTGATAAGCTAGACCGTTTTATGGCAGCAGATGGTGTCTGCTTAGCCATGTGCTTTGAATAACAACACCAACATCACGCCGAAATAAAGAATGATGAATCCCGCAAAGGATGCACTAAATCCGATGGCACTTTTTTTGCGCCGGGCACTTTCATCAACAGTCCAATTCATGGTCACTGCGCCTAATACCGGAATACCGGTAGCTTCCAGAAGTTCACTCTGACTTAGGAAGGTGGGTCGAATTTGACTTATAAGTAACGTCAATCCGACGCCAGCTGCCAAGGCAGCGACGAATAAAATCGAAAATAGTTTAAGTCGGTTCGGACCAACAGGTAAGATTGGAACGGTAGGAGGATCGATAACGCGAAATGTCAGCAAGTCCGTTGCCGAACTAAGATCCCCAGATAACTTGGCGGCGTCGCGGCGTCCAACAAGTTTTTCATAATTTTCTTTATTAATCTGATAATCACGATTGAGTTGGGCAAACTGGGCGTCTATATCGGGCGCAGCCCCGTTTTGCGCCTTCAGTCGCGCATAGCGAGCGGCATACTCGCCTGTCCGCGCTCTCATGCTGGCAACTTTTGCCTCTGCCGCAGATAATGCGACGCTCAATTGCTGCAACATAGGGCTGTAATTCGCACCGGGGTCAATCCCACGCTTGCCTGTTCTGGCCTCTTCAGCTCTACGCGTTTCAAGCTCGGCAATCAGGCGCTTAGTAGCGATAACATCTGGATATTGTTCCGTAAATTGCATACGCAAATCATCCAGGCGCTTGGTTAGCAACTGGATACGCGCATCCATCTGCGGATTTAATACAATTGCAGGATCATTCTCTTGATTGCCGCCCGGCGCTTCGCCGGAGACCTGACGTTTAATCGCATTGCGCGCTTGCTCTGCCTCTTTCAAATCGAGCTGGGCCAAACTTAATGCATCAGCGGATAGTTGCAACTGCGTCTCGTAATCGCTACCTTGACGAGGCAGCAAACCAGCATTTTTTTGTTTGAATTCTTTTACTGCATTTTCAGCTGCATTTAACTTATCTTCGTAGCCTTTGATCTGCTCTTCAATAAAACGTACTGCCTTGTCCGAGTCTTGCTTTTTGTCGCCGACACTACCTTCTACAAAAATGGTCAACAAGGACTGAACAACATCTTTGCCAAGCTTAGGATTTTGATTGTTATAAGTGATGGTGTAAATGTCATCGCGCCCTGTTTGCGTTATTTTAATTTGTGTGGCCAGTTCATCAGTCAACTTCTCTTTGTCGTCAATATTTTTGGCCTTGATATCCAAGTCTGTCATACGCATGACACGCTCAAGATTGGGTCGACTCAACAGCGTGTGGCTCATGATTGAAACTTGCTGTTCAACGTTCGGGACGCTAGTCATTCCCGATAACAAAGGCTTCAGGATACTTTGGGTGTCGACGTACACGCGAGCAGACGCCTGAAAATCATTAGGTAGTCCATAAATCACACCACCACCAACCAAAAAAACTACCCATGCAATGGAGGTCGCATACCACTTGTATTTCCATATTACGACTGAAAAAGATAAAAGCCGAGGTATTAAATCCAACATAAGCTAACGTTCTCCATACATACTTAATTCGGCCAAAAAATCCGTGGCCAATGCATGAATACGCACAGGACAACCTTAGGCTACTTATCTCAATAGCAATATCGAATTGGGTACGATCCGTTAAACATTCCAGATAAGTCGCCGAAAATTTGCGACATTCAAAATGTTTCAGCACCCTTAAGTTCTGACAATATTGCACCTTTACATTTTTTGATAATATCATCACGTGAAGATAATATTAGTGGTTATTTGCACATTTTCTTAATGGTCTATTTTATGTCTCTTTATGGCCCGTCATATATTATTAAAAATATTTCCCGTATAACATTTTTACAATCTATCGATAAGAATAATATTTCCTAAAAAAAATTTTTTTAAAGAAAATATAAGAAATTATTTCCCGCGTTACATTTATACGTGCAAATTTTAAATAATATTTCCTGAAGATAATTTTTATACGTGGAAAATTTAAATTTACTGGCACAGATATCTAAATAATATTTTAAAGTTATTTATTGACAATAGATG
>NZ_JASJXA010000036.1:0-43070 GCF_035018905.1 Glaciimonas sp. Gout2
ATGAGCGGTCACGATGCGCCAGAATGGTCGGTCACGATAGACCAGAATCGGTGGTCACGATCGGCCAGAATACCCAGCAATCTGATGCTGAAATGCTGCTGCTGTAATAATGCTGCTGAAATACGCTGATTTCACACTACCTATGTGACATTGCATATCTAACTCCGGCACCGTAATACGCATGTTGGAAAGACTGCCGATACCAGTCCCGCTAACGATTCATCTAAGCGTTCGTTATCAGGATGGGAGCTAAAAGTTTTCAAAACCTGTCAAGGACAGACAGAAAAGGGATGATTGTGAGAAAATCCGGCTGGAACCAAATAGTAACTGGCGAATGAGTAGCAACTCAGCAATGAATAACCGCCCAATAACTACCCATAACCGCCGACCGCCGCACGGTTGCGTACATCGTCTACATTCAATAAAAACACGCCAATTCTTTACTATGCCCTTCGTCGTCACTGATTCCTGCATCCTCTGCAAATACACAACCTGCGTCGACGTTTGTCCGATGAACTGTTTCCGGGAAGGTCCGCAATTTCTTGTAATTGCGCCCGACGAATGCATCGATTGCTCGTTGTGCGTGTCAGAATGCCCAGTGGGAGCGATTTACTCCGACAGCGATTTGCCAGCGCATCAACGCCACTTCACAAAGCTTAATGCAGAACTGGCGGCGCACGCCGACTGGAAGCGCATCACGCGGTCAAAAGCCCCGCTACCAGATCATGACGCGTGGCGCACTGCATCCAAAAAATTAGATTTATTGGATGACAATTTACTTGCGCCCCGCAAGGAAACTACAATCAAATAAAACAGCGAGGTCTGCGCTCCTCACTGTCGCATCATGATGCTGACATAGAAGCGCGCCGAAATTAATCAGCGCCTCCTCGCGCCACATTAATTATTAAAAACGTCAGCACCTTTTGGCACGACAAACTTAAAGCCGCCGCTAGGTGGCGCTGGATTTTTAACGAAATTCTTGAACGACAACATCGAAGTCTGCCCAAACGAATCTCTCAATTCCATCGCCTCAGGCAAACCATTCCGTAAGCCAACGCCGATGTGATCGAACGTTGTATCCTTGGCTTTTGGCGTCACTTCCAGCCATTCCAAACCATCCTTAGGCGTCCCCTCTTTGAGGGTAAAATTCTTTTCCAAATCGTTGCTGCCAAACAGGATCGCTGCCGGCGACGAGCCCAGCGCATTGCCAAGTTTTTTGGTCGTTACCTGATTCAAATCTTTGTCATAAATGAATAGTTTGTCGCCATCCGCTTGCAACACTTGCTCGTATGGCTTGGTATAGGTCCAAATAAATTTACCAGGACGCGCAAAAATAAAAGTGCCAGAAGAGGTCGTCGACACCTTTGGTTTATTTGTCCCGCTATCGGTTGTCACCAAACGTTGCGTGAACTCGCCCTTGGCAGATTGCGTACTGCTAACAAAGGACTTAAATTGTTCGAGCGCAGTTGCACTTGCCATGCCCGGCAGCAAAGCCGCGGACAGGGCTAGTATGCACATGACTTTGCGTACCTTGCACGGCGCTCCAAACCCACTACTTGCCGATTCTTTTGATTTATTCATCACAATGTTGTTACCTTCGATTGCTTGCCGGTTTTGAATCACAATAACTTTCATTTCAGAGTCACTATGGCAAAGACAATCACCACCGATCATCGTTGCAGAAGTTTGTTTGAGATAGCCACTTATCCATAAAGGCCCTGAACATTTTACGGCGTTCTATCTGTCCATCTTCAGCTATCAATATTTCCAATTTGAATGGTTTTGGGATAATCGCATTATTGGACAACCTTTTAACAACCCACCTAGGCCGCATCAACCGCTTTTACCCTACCATTCGAATTTACTCCGGATTGCCAACCGGCACCAAAATCTCACGATTTCCGTTTGATTGCATGGTCGAGACCAATCCACTTGTTTCCATTTGTTCAAGCAAGCGGGCCGCGCGGTTATAACCGATGCGTAAGTGTCGTTGAACCAGCGAAATCGAGGCACGACGATTCTTGAGCACGATAGCAACTGCCTGATCGTATAACTCGTCGCCTTCAGAACCACCGGCTGCCACGCCACTGCTACCGTCGACACCATCCTCCATAACGCCGCCTTCCAAAATACCTTCGACGTAATTCGGCTCGCCTTGTTCCTTCAAATAATCGACCACCCGATGCACTTCTTCATCTGACACAAAAGCACCATGGACCCGAATCGGCAAACCCGTACCGGGCGGCATGTACAACATATCGCCCATCCCGAGCAATGCTTCTGCGCCCATTTGATCAAGGATGGTACGAGAATCAATCTTGCTGCTGACCTGAAACGCGATCCGGGTAGGAACGTTGGCCTTGATCAAACCTGTTATGACATCTACAGATGGACGCTGTGTCGCTAAAATCAAGTGAATACCGGCCGCGCGCGCCTTTTGTGCAATCCGGGCAATCAACTCTTCGACCTTTTTACCCACAACCATCATCAAATCAGCCAACTCATCGATAATCACAACGATGGTGGGCAATTTTTCAAGCGGTTCTGGGGCGTCTGGTGTCAGGCTAAACGGATTTGGAATCTTGTCTTCGCGTTTGTCAGCATCGATGATCTTCTGGTTATAGCCAGCAAGGTTTCGTACACCCATCTTAGACATCAACTTGTAGCGCCGCTCCATCTCATTGACGGCCCAGTTCAACGCATGACCGGCCTGCCGCATATCGGTCACGACTGGCGCGAGCAAATGTGGAATGCCCTCGTAAATGGATAATTCCAGCATTTTTGGATCGATTAAAATCAATCTGACCTGCTTGGGATCGGACTTGTAAAGCAACGATAAAATGGTGGCATTAATACCCACCGATTTACCTGATCCGGTTGTTCCCGCCACCAGCAAATGGGGCATTTTGGCCAAATCAGCGACTACCGGATGACCGCCAATATCCTTACCCAAGGCAATCGTCAGACTAGAGACGCCATCGTTATAGACTTTGGAGCTCAGAATTTCAGTCAAACGCACAATTTGGCGCTTTGGATTTGGCAACTCCAGACCCATGAACATTTTGCCGGGGATCACTTCCACTACGCGTATTGATGTCAGCGACAACGAGCGTGCAAGGTCGCGCGCCAGGCCGACAATCTGGCTACCTTTGACGCCGGTTGCCGGTTCGATTTCATAGCGCGTAATAACGGGACCGGGATAGGCCGCGACTACTTTTACCTGTACGCCAAAATCCGAGAGCTTTTTTTCAATCAGGCGGCTTGTAAATTCCAGGGTTTCAACGCTGACCGTCTCCTGCACCGGTGGTGCTTCATCAAGCAAAGACAAGGGCGGCAAGTTGGTATCTGGGAGGTCCTGAAATAGCGTCGTTTGCCGCTCTTTCTCGACCCGCTCGGATTTTTGTACATTCACAATTTGCGGCTCAATCCGGATCGGTGCTGCCTCAACGGTTTTGGCGCGCTCCTGCACGACTACTTCTTCTCGCTTGACGGCGGCGACATGGCCGACCTTGCGATCTTCACGGGCGGCGATCAAATTTCTAAGCCAGAGAATGGCGCCTTCAACCCCGTGGCCGATACGTTCCGCGACAGTTAGCCACGAAACATGAAAAAACAGACTGACGCCGAGTGCAAACAGCAATAGCAACAATAACGTAGCACCGGTAAATCCCAGCGCGCTTTGTGCATTACCGCCTATTAAACGGCCTAATACACCTCCCGGCGCACGTGGCAGCTGCATGTGCAACGAATACATCCGCATATATTCGATACCCATACTTCCGACCAGTATCAATACGAAACCAACGCCACGCAAAATACCTTCGTATGGATGTTCTTCTTCGCGATCAACGTCTACCTCAAAACGATGTGATATGCGCTGATAACCACCCCACAACGAACGTAATAACAAGACACACCACCACCACGCCGACGCGCCGAAGACAAACAGCATCAAGTCTGCCAGCCATGCACCTAAGTGTCCGCCCCAATTATCGAGATGCGGCACGACTCGCGCCTGCGACCATCCCGGATCTGCTTTGGAATACGTTACAAAAATGATCACTAAATAG
The DNA here is from genome assembly GCF_035018905.1 of Glaciimonas sp. Gout2. NCBI lineage: Bacteria > Pseudomonadati > Pseudomonadota > Betaproteobacteria > Burkholderiales > Oxalobacteraceae > Glaciimonas > Glaciimonas sp. Gout2. Next base: position 4,071 of record NZ_JASJXA010000036.1, read on the forward strand.
GCGGTCAGGACCGCAAAGATGATCCAGCGTGCCTCAGATAGCAGGCGAACCAGCCGATTCTGTGTTGGAGGCGCTGGTTTCGGTTTAGCGCTGCGGGTATAAGCTTGCGTTGTTCTAGTCATAAATCCAATTGGCAATACTAATACTGGTTAATACTGAAAATACTGATTGAAACGCTTCGACCAAACGCTGATCGTCCATCATTCATTGCTTACTTCCACTTTGACGGTCAGTAAGAACCAAACTGATCTCTAACTTGCTCATTTTTGCACCGTCAGACGCTTGCAAGTCTATGAAAAAGCAGGTAATAGACCTCCGTACCTTTTCAACAATTGCCCTACCACTACATTAACAATGTGAAATTATGCACTGTAATGGGCCTCGAATGATGGAATGGTATGCATCCTTTGATGCAGCGCGGCAAATTGGTTCTCGCTATCAATACAATTAGTTTGTTCCACACGTCAAAGTCGCTGCTTCGACTATAATCTTAACCAGTTTTGAGGCAACATTTGGATACGTCGAGAGAATATTTACGTTTTATCAGGGATTGCCAACTTTATACCAGTCCCTGTGTAGCCTGTTGAGGTAGCTTGAAATCCACACCCAACCTCCCCATGTTAGAAAATATGAAAGAACGACGGTCTTTTTGCAGCGCTTTTGCCCGTTATTTACCCCGCTGAGACATCGGGAGGCTTGATTTGTTAGCAAGATAGCCGCTTGCATCCGATGCCCACGACAATTTCACTGAGATTATTTTATGACCACCGAAAAAACCATTAAGCACGCCAAAGTATTGATTCTTGGCTCTGGCCCCGCCGGTTATAGTGCTGCGGTCTACGCAGCACGCGCCAATTTGAATCCCGTGTTGATTACCGGCATCGAACAAGGCGGTCAGTTAATGACCACGACCGACGTCGAAAACTGGCCGGGCGACCACGGCGGCGTCCAGGGTCCTGATTTAATGCAACGTCTGTTAAAGCATGCAGAAGAATTTAAAACGGAAATCATTTTTGATCATATCCACACCACTAAATTATCAGAAAAACCGTTTCGCCTGATCGGTGACTCTGGAGAGTACACCTGTGATGCGCTGATCATCGCCACCGGCGCATCAGCGCAATATCTGGGCTTGCCTTCGGAAGAAGCCTTCATGGGTAAAGGCGTATCAGCCTGCGCCACATGCGACGGTTTCTTTTACAAAGGTCAGGAAGTGGCAGTGGTCGGCGGCGGCAATACCGCAGTTGAAGAGGCACTATATCTCTCCAATATCGCCACTAAAGTCACCCTGGTCCACCGCCGTGAAAAATTCCGCGCCGAGCCTATTTTGATCGACCGCCTGATGGCGAAAGTTGCCGAAGGTAAAATTGCCATCGAATACAACCATACATTGGAAGAAGTCACTGGCGACACCAGCGGTGTTACCGGCATGAACATTAAATCAACCGTTGACGGTACGGTCAAGCCAGTAACCTTACACGGTGTATTTATCGCTATCGGTCACAAACCGAACACGAGTATTTTTGAAGGCCAACTGACTATGCACAACGGCTACATCAAAACCAAAACCGGCCTTGAGGGCATGGCGACGGCAACAAGTGTACCGGGCGTATTTGCCGCTGGCGACGTGCAGGATCACATTTATCGTCAAGCGATTACCAGCGCCGGAACCGGCTGCATGGCTGCGCTGGACGCTCAGCGCTTTTTGGAAGAATAAAGACCATGCCGTTGCCATCTCTGGTCGGCAACGGCGTTATTATGAGTACGTTGAGAACCACGCATTAAGCACGTTCGCTTGCGACCCCGTTTGTAGTCCATCTGATGTTTGCCATTGCATACAGACGCAGCGGATGGGCTTAGCAGAACACCCTCCCGAAGGAAGCCTCATGCCCGCCCCAATCAAAGACTTTAACGATCTTAAGTTTCTTCAACAAAAATTGAAGGCGGAAGAAGAAGTTCGTCTGGTCGAAGCAGCCGAACGCAAGCAACTTGCCGAGCAAGCTGATCGCGACGCCAATGTTTTTCGAAAGAGTGTTGGCAACATCCAGCCACTCGTATCGCCGTCAAAGAAAAAATAATCCGAATTTGAGACCACGTACATTTAAACCACGCTATGTCTGGCCCAATCAAAGATTTTCGCGCACTCAAACCGCTACGCAAAGAACTGACAGCGCAGCACCAGGCCCGACAAGAAGCTGCCGCTGAAGAGCTGCGCCAAAAACAACAACTAGAGCGTGAGAGCGAACAGTTTAGTCAAAAAGTAGGACCGGTCTTCCCACTGAAATCATCCAGCAACGCCCCACCGCATCAGCACCATCCAAAGCCCTTCCCCCGCACTAGCCAACACTTTACGCATCTGGACGCATCGTCACAGAACTCAGCTATTCTGGAAGCTTCGCTTTCAGATCAATTTAGTATAGAAAACCTGCTCGACTCGGACGATCATCTGCGCTTCGCCCGCGATGGCGTCGGGGCCGACGTGCTGACAAAACTCCATCGGGGACATTGGGCTATACGGCAACAGCTTGATTTGCATGGCCTGCGTACCGATCAGGCCCGCGACACACTGGCCGAATTTCTACAACTAGCCATTAAACGGCGTTGGCGCTGTGTGGCGGTCATTCATGGCAAGGGGTTCGGTTCTGTGAATCAAGTCCCCGTTCTCAAGGGCAAAGTGCGTGACTGGTTGGTGCAAATCAATAGCGTGGTAGCGTTCTGTCAAGCCAGCGATGCCAACGGTGGCTCAGGTGCAATAGTGATTTTGCTCAAAGCGCAATTGCGCGATTAAGCCGATCCGCCCAAGACCGGAATTCACCATGTCTTAGCGCTTATCCGGGTCACAATTAGACCTACAAGCTGACCGACGAATGCAGATCAGATTCGCGTCAATCACCAATCGTATCCCTCGACAGTAAGCGGTACGTTCCCCGCATCCCGCTAAAAGAAAGTTGGTAGAAGAACGTAACGGCTACGCGGCGCAAGTTCACCCGTCATACGAATCGTGCGTTGCCATGCTTCCTTTGCGCCAGTAGCCTGAAGCGCGGATCATTTTAGGATTAGCGGCGCACTCCGTCACCAGATACGCGCGCAAGGCTTTCGCCTGGGCTGACTCACAGCCGATCCATGTATGGAAAATACCGGGCGATATCTGCACATCATGCAATGCATCCAGTAGCGGCGCATCACCTTGGGCGGCATCACTACGATGTACCCACACAATGTCAAACTCGGCGGCACTTTCAAACGTGATGTGATCGGCGGGTCCGTCCACCTCAAGTAAAACCGTAGCCTTGGCGTTTGGCGGCAGTTCAGCAAGTCGCCTCGAAATGGCAGGCAAAGCCGTATCGTCGCCAATTAAAAGATGCCAATCAAAACCTGTTGGCACGATGAACGAACCTTTGGGTCCGCCAACGCCTAATTGTTGACCCGGACGCGCTTGCTCAGCCCACAACGTAGCTGGTCCAGCGGTATGCAAGGCGAAATCGATGTCCAGAGTACGAGCAGCGGCGTCAAATCGGCGTGGAGTGTAATCGCGCATAATCGGTTTTATACCTTCAGGCCAAATAAGACCGTCTGGGCCCATCGTCGGGATCACTAGTTTGCCGGTCAATGGATCCGGGAAAAACAACTTAACGTGATCGTCAAATCCCAGGCTAGAAAATCCTTCCAACGCGTCGCCTTCGAGCTTTACGCGCACCAGATGTGGCGTGATTCGCTGCACTTCACGCACCTCGAGCACGCGAAAACGCATTGGATAACGCACACGCTGCGGGGCAAGTGCAGACGCCCGATCAGACGCATGCTGCGTTATTGAGTCGGCCTGTTCGCAAAGGCCATTGGAAAATGTGTTATTAGTCGAGGTATTCATTAAATTTGCTCCAGTTGTTGCGCCGCATGATCAAGCACAGCAGCGAAAGCGTTGGCTTGCTCCGATGTTAGCGCATCACGCGAGAGCCGCATACGCATCGCCAGCTTAAGATTTTCAATCGCCCGCATTACCTGATGCGGGCGACCACCACGCGGACCAGCGCCATCAACGCCACCTTGCATACGCGCCAGCATCGCGTCCACGGTTACGCGGTTTTCCGCAAGAAAAGCCCGGCCGGCATCGGTGATGCAATAGCGCTTACGTCCTCCTGCATCGGCTTCTTCAACCTGAAGATAATCTTGCTCTTCCAGCAATGTCAGCGTGGGATAGACGGTACCCGGACTTGGGCTGTAACTTCCACCGACGCGATCCTCGATCAGTTTGATCAATTCATAACCATGGCTGGGCTTGTCACTGATCAGTTGCAGCAGTACGAAGCGCAAGCTGCCGTGACTAAAAATCCGGCCTCCTCTTGGACTGTGGACACCCCTTCCGCGATGCTCGCCAGCCGATCCCTCGCTATGACCGCCATGACCGCCATGATCATCGTGACCGTCGCGGCTTATGTTGCATTGAAAATCTCTGAAATATCGCATGACTATATCTCTTTAACTTATTTAGATTTAATTAAGATATATCTAAATAGGGTCTAAGTCAAGATTCTGTTTTATTGATATGCACTTGGCAACTGCCGACATTTCCCCAAGTTGGCATTCATGTCTTCCAAGTCAGCTAACGTATGACGTTGGCTTTAAGATTAAGACTGACGCCACTTTTTCTGAGTTCTCCGCAAAATAAGCGTCATGGTCTATTTTAAAAAAAGGGCTTTTGTAGCTATCAATCGACACTACCAATACAAACCGCAGTCCCGACAAACCAAACAGCGTATTGCCTATTGAACTATTGTTTAGTGGGAGACCGTCCCCCATATTGCTCACTAGGGCACCCACTTATTAAAAAAATGATAATCTACTTTTAGGAGTAGCCCTGCAAACTGCACAATCGTGCTCGCTTTCAAGGAATTGGTATGCGTACGTATGACAAGTTGATTGCTGTAATTCGTGTTGGTCAAAGGAGCGGCAGCTTGCGCTCATCCTTTGGCCGTGACATTGAAGATAGTGCAAATGCACCGTCCGGCAAGTTCAACGCATCACACTGCTACGAACACCCCCAGATATATTGGGAAAATACAACTTGAAAAGGCACTATCATGACCCGCAAGACCCCTATTGAGCGGTATCGGAATATCGGCATTAGCGCGCATATCGACGCTGGCAAAACCACCACCACAGAACGCATTCTTTTCTACACCGGCGTCAAACATAAAATTGGCGAAGTCCACGATGGCGCAGCCACCATGGACTGGATGGAGCAAGAGCAAGAACGCGGCATCACAATTACATCAGCCGCCACGACTGCTTTCTGGAAAGGCATGGGCGGCAATTTCGCCGAACACCGCATAAACATTATCGATACGCCCGGACATGTCGACTTCACCATTGAAGTCGAACGCTCCATGCGCGTGCTCGACGGCGTCGTCATGGTCTACGACGCTGTTGGCGGTGTGCAACCGCAATCCGAAACCGTATGGCGACAGGCCAATAAATATGGCGTGCCGCGCGTCGCGTTTATCAACAAGATGGATCGGGTCGGCGCAGATTTTTTCCGCGTTTATCAACAGATACAGGATCGCCTTAAAGGCCATCCAGTGCCGATACAGATTCCTGTCGGTGCAGAAGATCACTTTCAAGGTGTGATTGATCTCGTCAAGATGAAAGCCATTATTTGGGATGAAGAAAGTCAAGGCGTCGTATTTGAATATCGCCAGATTCCGGATGACCTGCTTGGGTTGGCGCAAGAATGGCGCGACAAGATGATCGAGCAAGCCGCCGAAGCGACGGACGAACTCATGGAGAAATATCTCAGCGGCGAACAACTATCCGAAGCCGAGATCATCCATGGCCTACGTTTGCGCACGGTTGCCAATCAGATCGTGCCGATGCTGTGTGGCAGCGCTTTCAAAAATAAAGGTGTGCAGGCGCTGCTTGATGCAGTGGTTGAATACTTGCCATCGCCGCTAGACGTTCCGGCGATTCTTGGTCATGACGAAAACGATCAGGAAATAGAACGTCATCCTGCCGACGCCGAGCCTTTCTCTGCACTTGCCTTCAAGATCATGACCGATCCATTTGTCGGGCAACTGACTTTTTTCCGCGTCTATTCCGGCGTAGTTAATTCAGGCGACTCGGTATACATCCCAGTCAAAGGTAAAAAAGAAAGACTGGGTCGCATCTTGCAGATGCACGCTAACGAACGCAAAGAAATCAAGGAAGTCTATGCAGGCGATATTGCCGCGGCTGTTGGATTGAAAGACGTGACGACCGGCGACACATTATCTGATCCCGACCACGTGATTATCCTTGAGCGGATGATTTTTCCGGAACCGGTTATTTCGCAGGCGGTGGAACCAAAGACCAAGCCCGATCAGGAAAAAATGGGCCTTGCCTTAAATCGACTGGCGCAGGAAGACCCGTCGTTCAGAGTGCACACCGATGAAGAATCCGGCCAGACGATTATCTCCGGCATGGGAGAACTGCATCTCGAAATTCTGGTCGACCGGATGCGCCGCGAATTTGGCGTAGAAGCCACGGTTGGCAAACCGCAGGTGGCATATCGCGAGACGATTCATAAAGCCGTTGAAGATGTCGAAGGCAAGTTCGTTAAACAATCCGGTGGACGTGGTCAGTATGGTCACGTCGTGCTGAAGCTAGAACCGCTTGCACCGGGTAAAGGCTATGAATTCGTCGATGCCATCAAAGGCGGCGTGGTTCCGCGTGAATATATTCCCGCAGTCGATAAAGGCATTCAGGAAACCCTAAAGAGCGGCGTGTTGGCAGGTTATCCCGTGGTTGATGTCAGGGCTACACTGACATTTGGGTCCTATCATGACGTCGATTCAAACGAAAACGCCTTCCGCATGGCAGGCTCCATCGCATTCAAAGAAGGCATGCGTCGCGCCAACCCGGTCCTGCTGGAACCGATGATGATGGTCGAGGTCGAAACGCCGGAAGACTTCATGGGCAACGTCATGGGCGATCTATCATCGCGCCGCGGGATGGTACAGGGCACCGACGATATCGCTGGCGGCGGTGGCAAAACTATCCGTGCAGAAGTGCCGCTGGCAGAGATGTTCGGCTACTCTACAACCCTGCGCTCATTGAGTCAGGGACGCGCCACCTACACGATGGAGTTCAAGCATTATGCGGCCGTACCGAAGCATATTTTGGATCATATCAAAGTCGCAAAATGAGAGGGATTTAATTGATGGTATGAAGCGCTACCGACCTCAAACATTCAGGGCTTGAACCCGCGCCGGCCATTTGACTTTAGGAAGTTCAAAGTTGAAGGTTATCAAAACACCGTAAGACATTTTTAGATGTCTTGCGGTGTTTTTTTGTCAGCTTGAATAATTGATTCGCACCGTAACCCCAATCACGCAATGCGCGGTTGGCTAACTGGTGCGTCCCCCGGCATTCTACAAGACGATTAAACGCTGGTTTCTATAACGATGACCAATGGCTTCAGACAGCTAAACCGATAGTGAATATAAATTGTTTTTTAAAATTCAATTAAAAACTCACATCAATTACTAGAATCTTCTTAGAACTATTCGTGGCAATTAGCGCTTAGTATGTCGGCAGAGTTTCTCACCTCTGCGATTTTATTAATCGTCCTCACAGTCGTTACGGAAGGCCTCCCCCCGTTTTAAGAAGTCGCCATTTAAGCGCATATTCGAGCGCTATTCCAACACGCCTGAAGCGATCTGCTTCGTTCGCAATATTCCCCTTTAGCCATATCGACCGGGATCCAAACGGCAACCGGGAAATCGATAAGAAAACGGCGGCTCCACATGGCACGGTCCCCATTCCAACCAATCTGAAAAAAACATATGATCTATTACGGCCTTGACCCACAGCATCCCGCATTATGCAGTCAGATCGAAGCAACCTTGGCTGAAGTTCATAATAAACATAGACGCCTTTCAACCTACCTGTTGATCAATGGCACATTTGATGATGACTTCGGTATCGAAATGTGGAAAAAAAGTCGAAGCGAAAACAGTGATGTTGTCTCGCTGTACGACAAGACGGTGTTAAGCGAGCTGGAAGAATGTGCACCCTTCCTGATCGCCATCACCGCAATGAATTTATCCGGTGTACTAAAAAATTGTGAGGGCAAGCCGATGCTCAGCATTATGCAAAGCCCGCTCACCATCCATGCGCTACAACGTCACTTCGCGCCATTCCTACAAATCCGCACACCATCTGACGGATTGTGTTTTTCGCTGCCATTTTCGGACACTATCTGCAGTGAAGATATTCTGTACAGCTTCGATGCCGCACAACGTAAAGCATTTTGTTCCGGCTTTGCCAAATGGCACTTAATCAACCGCAAAGGCACGCTGACGACCATCGACGGAACATGCATTGATACAGCATCCTACGTACCTTCAGCAGTGGGCGAATCAAACGCCTTCGATATTACCGACAAGCAATACGCATGGTTAATCGATAGCGGCGAGGCAGATTATATTTTGCGCCATTTCGCCCAAAACATACCTGCGATCACCGCACAGCGAAAGCCATCACAACTGTACGCGATGATCACTGATCTCATCACGGGCTTGAACAGGCGTGAAATTCTGAACGATCCAGAGCGCAGAAAGTTGATCGCTCACGCATTGGTGATGCCAGATCGGGAGCAAGCCATGGCGTTATTGGACGAAGCCCAAAAACACGGAACCGAGATTGCCCTTTTACGTTTCGCTTGATCTCTCCCCCGAATTTCCTACCTAATCTCAAGGATCAACCAATGCGTCTAAAAAGCACCTTATTCATTGCAGTAACAATTTTGCTAACCGCTTGCTCGACAGCGCCAACAAAACCCGCTCGCCCGTCAAAAGCTATTCCGTATGTTGATATACCAATGGCACCCGTATCGTTAGGTTGTCTAAGTCATGACGGTGCGCCCTCCATTTCTTCATTCAGGGTGCAGGAATTTTATAGCAAGCGCATGGTAGGCGGACTGAGTTGCGGCGGAATCGGTGCATTCGGCTACATGCTGCCTCTGCAGTGGCAACCAGGTATGAAAGTTAAAGTGCGCTGGAAACCGAATGCACGTGACTGGATGGAAAAAATTACCACGATTAAACGGTATAAAAAACCAGGAACGCTCTATGTACATTTTTTTCAGAACGATGAAGTCCGGGTGGTTTCCTCTCCGTTGGCCGGGGCACAAAGCCCTCAACATCCTATTTTGAACAACGCAACAATCGCCCCGCCGGAGGAAGAATAATGGACGCCCTCATCCAATCCGCGCCGCTGATTATTTCTGACCGCATCGAAAATGAAATGGCGATGTCAATCACCGAATTATGCGCGGTCCAGGCTGTCGATACACGTCTTGCAAAAATTGCCAATCCTTAACGGCACGTCACCACACAACCGCTTCAACTATCGATCCAAAGGTTCAATCAATGCGACTAAAAAGCACCTTATTTATTGCAATAACAATTTTACTCACCGCCTGTTCGACAGCGCCAACAAAACCCGCTCGCCCGTCAAAAGCTATTCCTTATGTTGATATACCGATGCGGGCGGTAGATATGGGATGCTTAAGTCATGACGGTGCGCCATATATTTACTCCTTTAGGGTGCAGGAATTTTATAGCAAACGCATGGTAGGCGGCCTCAGTTGCGGCGGAAGCGCCGCCCTCGGCTACATGCTGCCTTTGGAATGGAGACCAGGAATGAAGGTTAAGGTCCGCTGGAATCGGCCCATCAAAGGCGAAGATTTTTGGGTAGAAAAGTTTACCACGATTAAACGGTACGAAAAAGCAGGAACACTGTATGTACATTTTTTTCATAACGATGAAGTCCGGGTGGTTTCTTCTCCGTTGGCCGGGGCACAAAGCCCTCAACATCCTATTTTGAACAACGCAACAATCGCCCCGCCGGAGGAAGAGTAATGGACGCCACCGTCCAATCCGCACCACTGATTATTTCTGATCGCATCGAAAATGAAATGGCGATGTCAATCACCGAATTATGCGCGGTCCAGGCTATCGATACACGTCCGGCCAAAAACGGACCTCCGTGCCAAGTTGTAGTCAAGATTGGTTTATTCTTCGACGGAAGTAACAATAATAAGGAGCGGGATGAACCCCTGAATGGTCATACCAATATCGTGAAATTATTCAATGCCCATAAGGACGTCGATGAAAAAAGTGCGCTACAGGTTCCTTATCACTATAAATTTTACGTGCCCGGTGTAGGAACCCGCTTTCCAGAAAACGTCGAATGGCGCGAATTGCAAGGCGGTAAGGCTTTCGGCGATGGTAGTAAGGCTAGAATTTTATTTGGATTGTTACAGGTTTATAACGCAGTATTTCGAACCTTTAACAAAGATAACAAAATGCTTGATCTTGAGGAAATTACAGCCAAACTGAAGCAATACGGTGCAGATAAAGATCCCACCGATCCACTAGCCGATAGACATGACTCGCGTCCTGACCGGCACAGTTGGTTGGCCGAACTCACTGAAAAGCTACGTGCAGCGCGCAAATCGCGTCCGTTGCCGGGAATTGACCATATCAGAATTTCCGTATTCGGGTTCTCACGCGGTGCGGTAATAGCACGCGCTTTTTGCTATTGGTTTAACGACGTATTGGATGCAGATGGCACGTTTGCAGGGATGCGAGTCAGTATCGATTTTTTGGGATTGTTCGATAGCGTAGCAAGTATCGGGTTACCAAACTCTGCGAAGGAAACCATACCCGTGGTGTGGTCTGACGGTCATAAGGATTGGGCAGGAGAAGTCCTCAAACCGCTCCCGGACTGTGTCAGGCAGACCGTTCATTACATCGCCGCGCATGAGCAACGGCGCAGCTTTCCCCTTACCCGTGTGAAGGGAAAGAATGTGTCCGAAGTGATTTATCCCGGTGTTCACTCTGATGTCGGTGGCGCTTACAAACCCGGTGATCAGGGGCGCGGCATCTGGAATGGGAAGGGTGAGATGGGCATGTTGGCATCGCAAATCCCTTTGGCACACATGCATCGGGCCGCCAGCAAAGCGGGTGTGCCGCTCGCGGCTTACTGCGTGATGGATGAGCGCCTGAAGAAAGACTACATCATCAGTCCCAAATTAGCGCTGGCCTGGAATGATTATATGGCGGCCGGTAAAGCCGAGTTTGTTGGTGTGCCGGGCGACAAGATTGAGCGCAACTATCACAGTATTGTGCGCAAACACATGGCGTTGTATTACGCTTTTCGGCGGCTACGGCTGAGTGGTTTGGAGGAATCTTTCGGCTATAGTCGCGCCAATCCGCAAGATCAGGAGGATTTGCAAAGCTATAACGATCTGCTCAGAGGCGACGTGGCGGTGCTCAAAGAGCGTGCGCATTTAGCGAGAACGTCGGTTAGTCGCGACACTGCTGTCAGAGCGTTTGTCAGATTTTCAGATATGGTGGATGGCAGCGCCAATGCATGGCAACTCCGATTGGCGATACAGGGCTCCCCTCCGGGACCAGATGAGTTATGGGCCCTGGAAGAGATGACAAAAGTCGCGGCATCACAAAAGACCCCATTTTTAGTCCTGCTGGAAGGCTATCTGCATGACTCCTTAGCGAGCTTTTCTATCGCAGGATACGGCTCTGATGAGGATAAAGCGGAGGCATTACTTGAGATGGCGACAGCGTATGATAAAACCGGAAAATCGCCATCAACATCGTATAACGGTCAGGTATGGAGAAATTATCAACGTGCTATCGCGGTCAGCCCAGAGTTGAGCGACATACTGCAAAGCCGTATCGATACGATGAAGCAGGCCGATAAGGCACCCGGCTATCGGGCAGACCAAATCAGGGCTATGGAGAGCGCCAAAAAACAAACGGTTTTTGCTCCCCATGAACAGGCTGCACTCGCTAAGTTTTTTCCCATACAGACCGATGCTGATGCACCTGAGTTGCGCTCCGTCTTTATTCGCACGCAAACCAAAACGCGGCGTGAAGGCAGTGGATACTTACGACAGCGCCATGTGTTTGAATAAGAAATAATCGAATAATCGATAACGATCTACTCGCGTAGATAAAATCAAATAAAGATAAATTTGTACGCATCACAACGACTATTTTGTCACTGCGATGCGTACTTTTTTAGCGCCACCTTAAGTTTTAAGCGCGTGACTTACATTCCAAAGCGGCATTACGTAGCGATCGGGAGGCAACCCACACACCGATTATATCGCTGACTTTCTATCGCCGGATTCAGACCTCAGGATCAGGACTCAATCAATACTATTTAAGCTTCAAAGTCCAATCCTGTAACGCCACGAGCATTGTTGCCATAAATTCACGCGTTGGCTCGTGTGTTAGTTTGCCTGCGCTATCAAAACGATCGCCAGCCCCGCCAATCATCACCTCCGGCTTATTCAACACTTTCAAGTCAAGAAATACCGCAATCTGACGCAAATGATATTGTGCACGCGCCGTACCGATTACACCGGGACTAGCGCCCATGATTGCCGCCGGTTTACCCGCGAATGGTTGCTCCGGTGGACGCGAGGCCCAATCAATGGCGTTTTTTAATACGCCGGGAACCGAATAATTATATTCTGGCGTCACAAATAGAAGCGCATCGGCGTCGCGAATTTGTTGCCGAAATCGTTCCACTGAAGGTGGTCGGCCTTGGGCATTAACGTCTTCGTTGTAGAGCGGAATATCCGAGATATCGGCTTCGATGATGGTGACGCCTTCCGGTGCCAATTCGATAGCGGCGCGTAACGCTGCTGTATTAAACGAGCCCTTTCGTAAGCTGCCCGAAATGCCCAGTATTTTGATAGGTGGTTTAGCCATTTGAAATTCCTTTTAAATTACATCATCGACCTCAAAATAGTTCGCGCTAATGCTCAAATAACGTGCTTACTCGCCTAACAATTCTGCAATCGGCGACATTCCTTCTACATGTTCTGCGATAACTTTAATGATCACCACAATCGGAATGCCAACCAGCAGTCCGGCAATTCCCCACAGCCAGCCCCAAAATAATAAAGCCACAAAAACAGCCGAAGGATTCATTTTAGCTATTTTTCCAGTCATCCACGTAGTGACAAACGTGCCGACAATCGCCGCGATCCCGAGAGAAATACCAGCCAACAAAAACATCATCGAAAAGGTTCCAAACTGCATAAACGCCGCCACGCTAGTTGCAATGGCGATTAACAGCGAGCCGAAATAGGGAATAATATGCAGAAAACCACCCGCAACCGCCCAAGCCCCGGCATTTTGTAGGCCAATCAGACGAAATGCTATCCACATCAATAACGCCAGCAAAATATTGGTGACCAGCAACATAAACATGTAATTCTGTATCGACGTATTAATCTGATCCAGAATCTGCACGGTGACCTTTTTGCGACTCAATGAAGGACCGGTCAACTTCACCAATTTTCGCTTAAATGTATCTCCCGACTGCAAAAGGAAAAATACCAGGAATAGAACGACCAGCGCCTGTCCTAACAAACCAATCGCACCTAGCGATCCGGCCAGCAACCAGTCACTCAATCTGGAAGCCGACGATGATTCGCGTGCGGAGGGTTGCCCACCCGTAGCTTTTGCAATTTCATTAGCCGCGGCTTGCATTTGCTGCATGGTCGTTGGCTGACCGTCACGCAACTTCGCTAGTCCTCGCGATAACTTATGCGAAGCCTGTGGCAATTGTTCCAAAATAGACTGAAATTCTCCCCGCAAAGCATCTGTCACCACTGCGCCACCACCCAAAATGGCTAGCAGGACGATGCTGGTAGCGACGACGCGGGGTAGCTTTAATCGCTGCAACCATACGACGACAGGATTGAGGGTGTAGGCAATGAAAATTCCAAACACCACGGGTGCCAGAAATTTTTGCGCCCATTGCAGCGCAAAAATAAAAACCACCGTGGCGATAATTGCCAATGCCGCGCCACGAGCGTCAACATGCAGCCGGCTGGCAAGCGGTTCGCGCGCCCGCGTCGAAGTCAGAGCGGAAATCGGATCGCCAAAATGTGCAGGTTCGGGATTGGCTTTGGCGCCAGCGGTCCCCAATCCGCTTTCCGCTGAGGGTGGCATCGCGTCAAGGGCCATATCGGTTTTTGATTCAAGTCGCTGGCTATTTTTGGGTTGCATAATATTGCCTATCGGTTGCCTATCTTAAATCGTCACTCAACTATGGCGATAGTATATTTGTCCAATTCGCATCTATCGTGCACAAATATATCTTATCCTTCCTCGACCATAAATGGTTAAGGTTTAGCTTCAAGAAGGCGATTTTTAGACAATGCAATGCTAACTTTTAAGGGAATGTTACTCGTGACGCAAGGACTGCGATCAATTCAAGGTATGATTCTGGTCGCTCCTTTGGAGGTGCGCTGACCACGTTGCAGGTTAAACAAGATGTAATGTTCATCGGGTTATTGTTAAAAGCAGTTGGATTTAATTGAGTAAAATAGTGATACCACAAGAATTACTGAAACCAGCAACAAGACAAATAGTCGTCATTGGCGGCGGTATTATTGGCATGTCGACCGCTTACTTTTTGGCGCAAGCAGGACATCAGGTGGCGCTGATCGAGCAACACCGCAATGTCGCCGAAGTGTCCACACTGGGAAATTCGGGGATGCTGGCAACGGCCTCAACCACGCCGTGGGCAGTCAACGGGATGCGAAAGCGTATCTTTTCTGGCCTGTTCAGCCAGGAGGCCTCCACTATCTTAAACGCGCGTCTTAGCCCATCGTTATGGCGCTGGTTAATGCGCTGGACCTCAAAACCCGAGTTACAACGCTATCAATTACACAGCGAACGCATGCACCGCTTAGCCCGTTATAGTCAGCAAATTTTGCTTCAGCTTCAGCTGGACTATCAACTTGATTTCGAACAAAGTAGCGGCTTGCTACAACTATTTCGTACAGAAAAAGAATTAGCCGCAACCGCCCCGCTTCAAGCTTTGCTGACGGAACGAAATGTTGCCCATCGATTGTTGGATGGAGCGGGTGCACAAGCGCTGGAACCAGCCTTACAGACCGCCCGCAGCGTTGCTGGAGGATTATACTTTCCAGAATTGTCGTCAGGCAATTGCACCTTATTTACCAAACAGCTAAAAGCCATTGCGCAGGCGAGCGGCGTACAATTTCACTTTGATGTTCGCGTCGATGCCATTGATCCACATGATGGACGGGTGGCACTAAAAATTGGTGATGATGTGCTGCAAGCCGACGCTGTGGTCGTTGCTGCAGGAACAGGAAGCGCCCGCCTTCTGAGGAAAATTGGCTTAAAAGTGCCCTTGCAGGCCGTCAAAACCTACACTATAACGGCAGCAATTAAAAATTATGAAGTTGCGCCTAAACTGGCGCTGCAAGATGATGCCTATAAGGTCACCATGGCGCGCCTCGGCGAGCGCATACGCGTAGCCGGAATTGCGGAACTGGGCGCGCGCGACACTGGCATCGACGACAAAGCACTGCGCACACTATTAAAGGTCACGCAGGACTGGTATCCCGATGCCGCCAATTATCACAATGCACAAATGTGGACCGGCAACATTCCTATGTTAGCCGACGAAGTACCACTCATTGGCGCTACCAGCAGCAGCAATGTATACATCAATGTCGGTCATGGCGGCAGCGGTTGGAGCATGGCATTGGGTGCCGCTAAAATTGTAGCAGACCAACTATCAGGTCGTCTGCCCGAGATTGATATTGACGGACTGACATTGGCGCGCTATCGACGCTAACAGCACGTCATCTATTGGGCGGCTTTTTTTACCCCAACATAGAATGAGGCAAAATTACCATGACGGCACTTTACGCAAGCGCAGAAATTCGCCGTATCGAACAAGCGGCTCAAACTGCGTTACCGGCCTATACGTTGATGCAGCGCGCCGGTCAGTCCGCTGCGGATGTTGCGCTGCGCTTATTAACGGGAAGTCCGCATAAAGCACGTATTCTCGTGCTGGTCGGCCCCGGTAATAACGGTGGCGACGCACTCGAGGCGGCGACGATCCTCACGCAGGCTGGTGCGGACGTTGTTGCGTTGTTGCAAGCTGAAGTCAACAAGTTACCGCCCGATGCGGCCAGCGCCCTTGCCCGCGCCAATCGTGCCGGTGTCCACATGATGCCACCTGAACAGTTTGCCATTATCGACAGCATCGCCTGGACGCTGGTGATAGACGGATTGCTGGGAATAGGCCTGACCCGTCCGCTGGACGGCCCTTTACGCAGCTTAGTCGCGACCATTAATACGCTGTCTTGTTTAGTCCTGGCACTCGACGTACCAAGTGGACTCAATGCAGATACCGGTATGGTGGTCGGTCCCGATGGGATCGCCATAGTTGCCGACCATACCGTCACCTTTATCGGCGATAAAACCGGATTACATACTGGCGATGGCCCTGACTACGCCGGTCAGGTCACCGTTGCCGGACTCGGCCTGCCAGAAAACTCTTCGGTTCCGGCAAGATCATGGTTGAATTCAAGCGATCTATTCGCGCGTAACCTGCAACCACGCGCACGGAACTCGCATAAAGGCAGCTTCGGTAGCGTCGCGGTAATTGGTGGTGCGGAAGGCATGGCTGGTGCGCCAATCCTTGCGGGACGCGCTGCTGCCAAATCTGGCGCGGGTAAAGTATTTATCGGCTTTCTCGATGCTGCACCTGCCTACGATAGCGGTCAGCCAGAGTTAATGTGTCGCCGTGCGGCTGACCTTGACCTGACATCGGTGACATTAGTGGTCGGTACCGGACTTGGCGCATCCCAAACAGCACACGACTTGTTGGTAAAAACGTTAATGGCACCCGGCCACTTGCTGCTGGATGCGGATGCGTTGAATTTGATTGCCGTTGAGCCCGCATTACAGCAACTCGTGGCGCAACGGCGTCATTCAGGCCTTGCTACCGTCATGACACCTCATCCGTTGGAAGCAGCGCGACTACTTGGCATCAGTACCATTGAAATCCAATCCGACCGTTTGGCAGCAGCACGCAGATTGGCGCAGCACTTCAATGCGGTAGTGGTGCTTAAAGGCGCAAGCAGCATCATTGCTCGGCCTGATGGTTCTGCTGTGATCAATCCGACTGGAAATCCGGCGTTAGCGACGGGCGGCAGCGGCGACGTATTATCTGGTATTTGCGGGGCTTTATTGGCGCAAGGTTGGTCTGACTGGTATGCAGCGCTCGGTGCTGTCTGGTTACATGGCAGCGCAGCGGATTTGCTGGTATCGCAAGGATGTGGGCCAATTGGCATAACTGCGGGGGAATTAATTCCTGCCGTGCGGAGCTTATTGAATGAACTGGTCGATAGTCAGTCGGCCAGTTAAGAAAATCGCAGAATCGCATGCATATGTCCATGCATCTCAACGATGCAAAACGCAATGCAAAAAAAAATCGCAAACAGACTTAATAAGTCGGTTTGCGAAATACATATCATGAACGTTTTTACTAAAACCAACTACCTCAATTCACCCTTCGCAGCACGGCCGGAAGCGCGGATCACGCCGATCACGCAGCGTAGAGTGAATAGGCAGGTTAACTTACGCTGCCAGCGCAGGATAGTCGGTATAACCTTCCAACGTTGCGGCATAGAAAGTTTCTGATTTTGGTGCATTCAATGGTGCGTCAAGTTTCAAACGACGCGGCAAGTCTGGGTTAGCGATAAACAACTGACCAAATGCAACAGCATCTGCCTCACCTTTTGTCAGTAGTTCTTCTGCCGCGGCTTTTGTAAGCTGTTGGTTGGCGATATATGTTCCACCGAAAGCTTGTTTAAGTTGCGGCCCCAGACGATTTGGCGTTTGCGGTTCACGTGCGCAGATAAACGCGATGCCACGTGCGCCTAATTCGCGCGCCACATAGCTAAACGTTTCCAGCGGATTAGCATCGCCCATCGAATGGGTGTCGCAAGCTGGTGCCAAATGCATGCCAACGCGTGCAGCACCCCAGACGCTGATACAAGCATCCGTAATTTCCAGCATCAAGCGTGCGCGATTTTCTAACGAACCGCCATACATATCGGTACGTTGATTGCTACCGCTTTGTAAAAATTGATCCAGAAGATAACCGTTCGCACCGTGAATTTCAACGCCGTCAAAGTTGGCAGCTTTAGCATTTTCAGCGCCCTTGCGGAAGGCTGCAACTACACCTGGGATTTCAGCAAGATCCAAAGCGCGCGGCGTGACAAAGTCACGTAACGGACGTAGCAGACTGACGTGGCCTTCGGCTGCAATCGCACTTGGCCCAACCGGCAATTCACCATTCAACAAGCTTGGGTCCGAGATACGACCAACATGCCACAATTGCAGGATGATACGACCACCAGCAGCGTGCACGGCCGAAGTTACGTTTTTCCATCCGGCGACTTGCTCTTCAGACCAAATACCTGGCGTATCAACATAGCCGACACCCTGTGGTGTCACGGCAGTCGCTTCACTGATGATCAGTCCTGCTGAAGCGCGCTGAACGTAATACTCAGTCATCAAAGCGTTCGGTACGCGACCTTCGCCGATGGCACGCGAGCGCGTCAGTGGTGCCATGATGATACGGTTAGAAAGTTGGATATCGCCAATTTTGATAGGATCAAATAATGTAGTCATGGTATGCGTAGTCATTTCAATAAAAAAGTAAATAGAAAAATCAAAGTGGTAAAAGTCAAAATTTAAAAAGCCAAAAGTAAATTTTTAAGCGCAGAACTCCTATGCGCAAAACATAAAGCGCAAATAACCTCCTGATACTTAAGGAAAAAAATACTTCAAAAAAATGGGGTCAGCCCATCGCTGGAGAAACTATTTTGGTCGTTGTGACCGATTTTTCTGTTTTAGCTAAACGAATTGATAACTGCATCGCCAATACTGCGACCAAGGCAAGTGCACCCGCCGCGATCGGTATTGCTTGCAATCCAAGGCCATGCGCGATCACCATTCCGCCAACCCACGCACCGAGTGCGTTACCAACGTTAAAAGCGCCAATGTTCAGTGTGGCCACCAAATTTGGCGCAGCCTTACCAAAAATCATGACATTGATCTGAAGCCCAGGAACCGCTGCAAAAGCGACCATTGCCCATATGAACAAATTCACTTCTGCCGGTATCAGCGCCACGCTAGTCCACCTGATCGTCGCAGTCGCCAAAGCCAACAGCATAAAAATAGCGGTCAACGATGCGCCCAAACGCCAATCAGCCAATCGACCGCCGAGGTAATTGCCCAGCGTCAAACCGAGACCGATCAAAAACAACGTCCAGGTCACGCCACGTGGCGTCACTTGCGTTACCTGCTCAAGTAATGGTGCGACGTAGGTAAATAACGCAAACATCGCTGCCGAAAAAAACGTCGTTGTCGCCAGCGCTGCCCAAATACCGGCGCTGCCCAATTGTTTGAATTCGCTACGCAGATCAGTTTTTTTCTCATCTTTTTGCGAAGGCAGGATGCGCGCCAAACCAACGAACGCCAGCACGCCCAATACTGCCACAGCCCAAAATGGTGTGCGCCAACCGGCAAACTGACCGAGTGCGGTACCCAACGGCACACCCAACACATTGGCCAGGGTCAATCCGGTAAACATCAATGCCACGGCAGATGCTTTACGATTTTCTGGCACCAGACTGGCGGCAACGACTGAGCCAATACCGAAGAAAGCACCATGACAAAGCGCCGTCACCACCCGTGCAAACATCAAAAAGCCGTAATCGGCAGCCACCGCACACATCAGATTGCCAACAATAAATACGCCCATCAATATCAGCAATGCGCGTTTACGTGGCAACGCGGCAGTCGCCACGGCCATAATCGGTGCGCCGATCGCGACGCCCAGCGCATATCCACTAATTAACCAACCCGCGCTTGGAAGCGATACAGCAAGGCTACGCGCGACGTCCGGTAACAAACCCATGATGACAAATTCAGTGGTTCCGATGGCAAAAGCGCTAAGCGCCAACACAAGTAGAGCTAAAGGCATGACAAATCTTTACAAAAATGGATAGAACGATTCAACAGCATTTTGGGCGGAAGCCAAGTTACGGCATCTGTATCGATATCCACTAATGTGGTCCCGATACCAAACCCTGACAAAGGTACTTAACCCTGGTTGTTACGGGAAATACCTATCAGAGATCGCCATTCATATGTGCAAGAAAACCTTGAATGGTGTCTTCGTTGCGTCGATAAAAAACCCATTGCCCGACCCGCTTTGTGGTCACCAGTTCGGCCCGCTGCAAGGTGGCTAAATGCGCTGAAACGGTTGATTGCGACAATCCTGTGCGCTTATCAATCAAACCGCAGCACACGCCGATATCGAGCGGATATTCCTGCTCAGAAAAATACTCTCCGGGCGTTTTAAGCCACTGCAGTATTTGGCGTCTAACTGGATTAGCCAGCGCTTTATGTATAAGGTCGAAGTTCATCTTTTTGGCCGAGACACGTATTTCGTTTTTAATAGAATTAAATATTGGGATTTTCAGAACTTAATATCGCTATATTACGATACATTCAAAAAGTCCGCTCGGCGTCTGCCAAAATGCTTGTTTAAATTATTGAAAAAAAAAGAGTCCAAGCCACGTGCAGGCACGAGAAATTAAGACGTAAGCAGCCTTACAGCAAGAAACTAACCGCAGCTACCACTTCATGAGCCGAACCATATCGCCTCATAGAGGTAGCTTGCAGTCAAATGGGATCAATACAGTACGGGACAACCATTTACTCGGTTACTTTTACCCCCTTCCAAAACGCTACGCGTCCGCGAATTTCCTTTGCGGCATCCTTCGGTTCTGGGTAGTACCACACTGCATCAGGATTCATTTTTCCGCCTACTTCCAGAGTGTAATAATTCGCAGTGCCCTTCCAGTGGCAATTTGAGGTTGTTTCGCTGGGTTTCAACAAGTCGGAATCAATCGACGTGCGTGGAAAATAATGATTCCCTTCAACAACAACGGTATCGTCAGACTCCGCAATAACCATGTCATTCCAAATAGCTTTCATTTTTTCTCCTTGATGTGGTTGGCGCTAAGAGAGACTAGCGTTTTCGCCAGATTGGCGAGCGTAAAAAAGATCGCGTTGATAGATCACAATAAACTATCAATACGGTGATTAATAAATTGACTGATGTGCGCGTTAATACTATTGCAATAAAAAACCGTTTTAATCAAGCAATAGCAAGCTATCGCTCTATTGCTCTATCGCACCATATCGCGACATGTCGCCCTGTAGAGTCATCCACACTTAAGGGTGATTGTTCGTCAAACTGAACTGCTCTGGTCCAGGCAAGTTTGTAAAGTGAAGCAGAAATGCGTAACTTAAACGAGGCGTCAACATGTGTGGCTTAACATTTGTTTGAGTTCGCCTCCCATTTTGCAGATTTTTTTAGCATTTTCACCACCATGTCATCAGAATGCCATATTCGGTTGGTAACGTGCCGGGGTGCGTAAAAAAATATATCATATCGATCTAAAACAGCTTTGAAAACTATGTCAAACGTATACCTAACATTGCCTGAGCATTGCTTGAACTTTATAGTCATCTCCCGACAAATTTAACATAGTCACCGGGCCATTTGCCCTTGAGGAAGGAAAAGGTATTAGACAGAACGCGAAATATCACCGCCGCGCTCAACCTTTACGACATTTATCACTTAGGTAATCAGGAATTCCAGGTATGACTTCAAACGTTCACGCATTACCTTTGTCAAAAAGACTCACCCCTAATCGTTGGGACTTTCTGGTTTTTCCGTTGGTTATAGGCATCATTGCCTTTAGCGGTATCGGCGTCAAAGATACCCTCGCCCCGCTCTCAAGTCTAACTGCAAACGTCGTCACGCTAGACCCGCACAATTTGCCTGAATATGCCTTGCGCACAACTTTGCGTATGTTGGCCGCGATGGTTGCATCGCTGATTTTCACCCTTGTTTATGCGACTGTTGCCGCCAAGAGCAAGCGTGCCGAGAAAATTTTGATTCCGGCACTAGATGTATTGCAATCCGTACCGGTGCTTGGCTATATCTCGTTCACCGTGACATTTTTCATTGCACTTTTCCCTGGGCGCGTTATTGGTGCCGAACTGGCGGCGATTTTTGCCATTTTCACCAGTCAGGCATGGAACATGACATTCAGCTTTTATCAGTCATTGACTACCGTTCCTGATGATTTACAGGAAGTTTCGCGAAGCTTTCATCTTTCTGGCTGGCAACGTTTTTGGAAACTGGAAGTCCCCTTCGCGATCCCGGGCCTGATCTGGAACATGATGATGAGTATGTCCGGCGGCTGGTTTTTCGTCGTGGCAGCTGAGGCGATTACGGTCGGGAATAAAAGCATTACGTTACCCGGGGTCGGTTCATATCTGGCGCTGGCGATCAGCGAGCACAATCTAGGTGCGGTCGGATGGGTCATCGTCGTCATGACCGCCGTCATTATTTGTTATGACCAGTTACTCTTCAGACCACTCGTGGCATGGGCGGACAAATTTCGTATGGAAAATACGACAGCGCAATTTTCGCCCTCGTCATGGCTTCTTAATCTGATCCAGCGGACGCGTCTGATTCAAGCGATATTATCGCCATTCAGCATGCTGTTTCGCCGCATTATCACGGCACCTTTACGCTTCAACCAAAGCAAAACGAAGCCAAAGAAAACCAACGATGTATCAAATAAGCTAGTCGATTTTGCATGGAACGCGACGCTCTTGGTATTGGGTTGCTGGGTAATGTGGCGCGTAATCGCCTTTATCGGATCAGAAGTAAGTATCGGCGAAGTCGGTACCGTCCTTTTACTGGGCTTCTACACGTTACTGCGCGTGATGCTGCTGATTGCTATTGCCTCCGTGATATGGGTACCGCTCGGCGTGCTGATTGGCTTACGTCCGCGTCTGGCTGAAAAAATTCAGCCCTTGGCGCAGTTTTTGGCGGCTTTTCCAGCCAATCTGTTATTTCCCGTATTTGTCATTCTGATTGTTCGCTTCAATGGCAATCCCGACATTTGGTTAAGTCCCTTAATCGTGCTGGGTACGCAGTGGTACATCTTGTTTAATGTAATTGCTGGCGCAATGGCGTATCCCAACGATTATCGTGAGGTCTCGGCGAATTTCAAAATCCGCGGTTGGCAATGGTGGCGTAAAGCGATGTTGCCAGGTATTTTCCCTTACTACGTGACGGGCGCCATTACAGCGTCTGGTGGTGCATGGAACGCCAGTATTGTGTCTGAATCAGTATCTTGGGGCGATACCAAACTCAACGCCCACGGCCTTGGCTCTTATATTGCGCAGTACACCGCTGCTGGTGATTTTCCCCGCATCATCCTGGGAATTGTTGTGATGTCGTTATTTGTGGTGTTATTCAATCGCCTGCTTTGGCGACCGATGTATCACTATGCAAATAACAAACTGAACGCCACTTAGGACTTCATAGAATTCAAAGATTGATCAAGGATTACGATGCAAAAAATAACTGAAAACGAAATACTTAACGTCAATCATGTGCGCCGTGGTTTTGCCAAGGCGCAAGGCGAGCTCTTAGTTCTTGATGATGTCAGTTTGACGTTGCATGAAGGCGAAATCGTTGGCCTGCTAGGGCGTTCAGGCTGCGGAAAATCATCTTTGTTGCGCATCATCGCCGGATTGATTCAACCCACTGGCGGCGACGTCAGCTACCGTGGCCATCCAGTAAATGGACCTGCCGATGGTGTCGCAATGGTATTTCAGACTTTCGCGCTCTTTCCGTGGTTGACCGTTTTAGACAACGTTGAAGCAGGTCTCGAGGCGCTTGGCACACCGCCTGCCGAACGCCGGAAACGTGCGTTGGCAGCGATTGACCTGATCGGTCTCGATGGTTTTGAAAATGCCTATCCGCGTGAGCTTTCCGGCGGGATGCGGCAGCGAGTTGGTTTTGCCAGAGCGCTAGTGGTTGACCCGACTTTATTATTGATGGATGAGCCTTTTTCTGCACTCGATGTATTGACCGCCGAGACGTTGCGCACCGACCTGCTCGATCTATGGAACGACGGCAGATTGCCGATCAAATCCATCTTGATCGTCACCCACAACATCGAAGAAGCGGTGTTCATGTGTGATCGCATTCTGGTTCTCTCGTCCAATCCCGGTCGTATCATTGCAGAGATCAAGGTCCCCTTCCCGCATCCGCGCAACCGATTAGATCCTGCGTTCCGGCAACTGGTGGATGATATCTACGCCAAGATGACAGCCAGATTGCAGCCAGTGTCGAACCGCAGCAATCCCGGTCTGGAACTCGCCAGCCGCCTTAATCCGGTATCGACCAACTCAATGGCAGGTTTGTTAGAAACCGTGGCTGCCGCGCCGTATAACGGACGCGCAGATATGCCGGATATTTCCGCACGTCTTCACCTGGAGATCGACGATCTTTTCCCCGTCGCCGAAGTCCTGCACTATTTGGGGTTCGCGGAAATGACGGAAGGTGACATCACACTCACGACGTTAGGTCTGGAGTTTGCCGATCATGGCGTGCAACAACGTAAACAAGTCTTCGCACAGCAACTGCTGCGCCAGGTACCATTGGCAGCCCGAATCAAGGCAATATTGCAGGAAAGGCCAAACCAACGCGCCCCGCGTGCCCGCTTCCAGCAAGAATTGGAAGACCATTTAAGCGACGATGCTGCAGAAGAAACAATCGACGCGATTATTCGCTGGGGTCGTTACGCTGAAATTTTTTCATACGACGATAAAAGAGAAATCTTCAGCCTGGAAGACATCGCAAGTTAGCCAAACCACGAGCGATCAGCTTCAATGGAAATTCCAAAAGCCCGAATCTCGAGCTTTTTTTCACGTCAGCCCCGCGGGTATTTACGAGGCTTTACCCCTTGCCATCATCTTGAGTAAGAACCTGGCTTAATAGAAGAAGTTACTCCCAACATGCGCCTTGATATTGCAGATAACGTTGTCCAAAAACGCAAAACTAGGGAAGATGGCTTGGTGACGTATAGCAAGGCGGGTTGGCGGGCATGTATAGAATACCAACCAGAGCGCGGCGCAATCCACTCACCGCTTCCGTCCAGCCCCATTTCTTCTTTCCATCCATAGCAATCCATTTGCATATTATTGACCGTCACGCATACATTCCCCTCCCGTAAAATCACGCCAGTGCCGGAGCTGGCGTAAAAAGTGGTTGTTTGTCCTGTCATCAATTTGCAAGTTTCCATGGCGGTGGCGCATAAGCAGCGCAGACGTTGTTGAGTGATATTGCAGAATAAGCCGCCAGCAACGGTAGCGAAATAGACAGCCCCACACAATCTGTATCGCATCACATGCAAATTGAATCATCTGTTATGGTTTGGTTTCATCCCTTCTGTCTATATACGCCCACGAACATCCGTAGGATCATCACGCATGGATAACAAAATGCTTCAACCGCCCGTACCTCAACAGTCGCTCTATCGCCAACTCGCCACGCATTATCTGGAGGCGATGAAAACGCGGGTTTTGCATCCTGGTGACAAAATGCCATCCGTTCGGGCGCTGGCGCGGCAACACGCGCTCAGTCTCTCCACCGCTTTGCAAGCCTGCCGCTTTCTGGAAAGCGAAGGCTGGTTAGAGGCACGACCTCGTTCGGGGTATTTCGTCAAATCGCAGAAGCGAACCGAGATAATGGCGGTCACCGAGCCGGATATGAGCCGACCACACGATACCGCCCAGTTCATAGGTATTCACGAAAAAGTATCCGAAATCATCTCTATGGGACAGCGGAAGGTACGTATTAATTTAGGGCGAGCCGCAGGAGCGCCCGAACTCTATCCGGGCAAGCAACTGAATGTGCTCGCCACCAGAGAATTGCGCTGCCATACGGATATGTTTTCGAAACAAAGCCGCCCTACCGGAAATGTCATCTTCAAGGATGTACTCGCAAGGCGCGCGCTGGCTAGTGGCATGATGCTCAATCCGGATGACATTTTGGTCACCAATGGCTGCATCGAAGCGCTCAATCTTGCGTTGCGCGCTGTGGCGCAGTCGGGCGATGTCATTGCGGTCGAGTCACCCACTTTTTATGGTTTGCTTCAGGTGATGGAAAGTCTGGGTATGCGTGCGCTTGAAATTCCCACCAGTGCGCAAACTGGTATCTCGCTTGAGGCGCTGGAACTCGCGATCCAGACTTACGACAATATCAAGGCGGTCGTTGTCGTTC
This sequence comes from Glaciimonas sp. Gout2, assembly GCF_035018905.1. Taxonomy (NCBI): domain Bacteria; kingdom Pseudomonadati; phylum Pseudomonadota; class Betaproteobacteria; order Burkholderiales; family Oxalobacteraceae; genus Glaciimonas; species Glaciimonas sp. Gout2. Next base: position 30,150 of record NZ_JASJXA010000036.1, read on the forward strand.
CGCATCTACAAAATCCACTAGGTAGCATCATGCCGGAAGCACACAAAAAACGTTTGGTGCAGCTATGTGAAACGTCGCACATCGCCTTAATCGAGGATGATTCGTATAGCGCTTTGGTGCATGATGGGCCGCCTTTGACATCGCTAAAAGCCCACGATATGACCGGCAATGTCATCCACTGTGCATCGTTGCACAAGATCCTCGCTCCCGGACTTCGGCTCGGATGGATGGTGGCTGGCCGCTGGCAAGCCCGTGTCAATATGTTGAAGTATGCACAGACACGTTACAACGATGAATGGTCGCAAACAGTTGCAGGGAAATTTATGGGTTCGCCAGCTTACGACAGGCATCTGCGTAAGATACGCAGTGCGCTGCGCGTTCAACGTGATCTGACAGCCGAAGCCATCTCCAGACACTTTCCGATCGGTACGCGTTGTAGTCTGCCAAACGGTGGCGTCTCGATATGGGTCGAGTTGCCCGCTGGCCTCTCATCCAGGAAAATCTTCGAAGCAGCGCTAGTGCGCGAAATACTGATCTCACCCGGTATGCTCTTTTCTAACTCACAACGTTTTGATCATTTTATTCGTCTCAATTGTGGGATGCCGTTCTCAGATGAAGTGAAGCAAGCCTACGCTGAATTGGGCGCGATCATTCATACACAACAAACATAGAATTCGACAAGCGAGGAACCGGCCTCGTTTAGATAAATATCTGAACGGTCAATTTTTACAGAGCGTTCAGTTTTACATTCCCCATACTTCTGGTGCGGAGATGCTGCTGTAAAAAAACCTCGAACTGTTCAATCAGCAAAGGCCGGCTAAACAGGAAACCTTGATAAAAATGACAGCCGTGGCGGGCCAAAAATTCACGCTGTGCTTCGGTCTCCACGCCCTCGGCAATCACCATCAGGCCAAGGCTTTCCGCCAACGCGACGATGGTGCGCGCAATGGCTGCATCATTTGGATTAGTCATAATGTCCCGGACGAAAGACTGATCAATCTTTAGTTGATCAAGCGGCAAGCGCTTGAGATAATAAAGTGACGAATAACCGGTCCCAAAATCGTCTAGCGAGAAGCGTACGCCCCGATTTTTTAGTGCGGTCATTTTAGCAATGGTCGAGTCCATATTATCGACCATCAGACTTTCGGTAATTTCCAGCTTGAGTCTTTCCGGATTCGCACCGCTCCGATCTAACACTTCATTCATCAACTCCACGAAGTTAGCATGACGGAACTGACGAATACTCACGTTAACAGCGATCGTTAGTTGTGCCGTTTCTGGACGCTCTGCCCATACCACCAACTGCATGCACGCAGCCTCCAAAATCCATTGGCCCAATGGCAAAATCAGCCCTGTCTCTTCCGCCATCGATATAAAATCGACAGGCAGAACCAATCCGCGCCGCGGATGCACCCATCGCAACAAGCCTTCTGCGCCAGTCACGCGGCCTTCGCCGTCCATCTGTGGTTGGTAATAAAGAAGAAACTCTCCGTGCAGCAAAGCTTGCCGCAAATCGACCTCCAAAGCAGCGCGACTCGTCACCGCCGCCTGCATTTCCACGTCAAAAAATCGCATCGCGTTACGACCCGCCGCCTTACCTTGATACATCGCCAGATCGGCTTGCTGCAATAACTCCCCAACAGTATCTCGCTGATCTCGGAATTGCGTAATCCCGATGCTAGCGGTGCCGTGATGTTCTATGCCGGCAATTTGATAGGGCTTGCTGAGTACCGCCAGAATTTTTTCTCCAACAAGCTTGGCTTGTGCAACAGCCGAATCAGGCTCAGCTTCAAGTCCGAGCAGCATCACCACAAATTCATCACCGCCAAGGCGAGCCACTGTATCACTCGCACGCACGCATATTGCGAGTCTTAACGCAGCTTGCTGCAACAGAAGATCACCTTTGTCGTGACCTAACGTGTCGTTGATCGTTTTAAAGTTATCCAGATCGATGAACAACAACGCGCCCGAATGTCGCCCACGAACATTCGCCGCCAACGCTTGCTGGAGACGATTAATTAATAGCAAGCGGTTCGGCAGCAAGGTGAGTTGATCGTAAAAAGCCAGGTGTTGTATCTCAAGCTCAGAGGCCTTGCGTTGGGTAATATCCGTATCAATCGCCAGAATGGACTGTGGTTGCCCATGGTCATCCCGGACCAATGTCCACCGACTTTCTACAGTCAGCGTGGCACCGCTCTTGCACCGTTTTGCAATTTCCCCACTCCACTCCCCGCTATGCATTATTTTCTTTTTTGCATCCTCAAAGATAACGGAATAATCAAATGGAAGGTCTTCAATCGGAATACCGAGTACTTCGTCCTGAGTCCAGCCATAAAGCCGTTCTGCACTTTTATTCCAAAACATGATGCGATGATCCATACCGCGCACAATGATCGCGTCCTGCGCTTTATCGAGCAACGATGCCTGATCTCGAATGCGTACATCGGTTTCCTGTCGCTCCATTTCGGAGGCCACCCGCGCAGCAAATATCTGTAATGTAGATGTAATGAAATCGAGGTTTTTTAGAGGCTTGCGAAACAAAATAAAGAGAAGACCGACAGGCTGATTAGCCGCGTTATCGAGTCGCCAGCCTATTGATGCTTGCGTCCCCAGCGACTTTAATGCCGGTGAACGGGAAAAGTCCATTGACACTTTATTTGATATTAAAAATTTATCCGCATTAAACACTTCTTCGTAGCTGTCCCATGCAACGACATAGTCAAAATTTTCCGTCACCTTCCCATCAATCACGGCCGCTAGGACGCGACTGGTCACTGGTTCACCGGGTAACAAGCGTGTAACAAAGCCCGCACTCGCCCCTAAAGCTTCCGCCATATTACGGGCTACTTGCTCAAAAAATACCGTGCCAGTACTCGCCGAAACGCCTACGGCAATCTTTAAGACTGCTGCCTGAATTTGGCGTTGTTGTTGTTGAGCCCGAATGCTTCTTATGCCAAATGTCAGATCACCAGCCAATTCCGTCAGGAGATTAATTTCATCGACAGCCACTACCATCATCTCTTCAGAATATAACGTCAACAATCCTAAGGTTCCGTCCTTGTCATGCAACGGTAGATAAATTCCACCCCGATAACCATGAAGCTGGATATCAATCAACCAAGGAAAAACACGCGGATCGTGCGCCATATCCTCAATCACGATAGGCTTCCCGCTACGAACCGAGCGCCCGGCAGGGCCGCGGCCGAAAGGGCTGTCCTCTGACCAACTAACCTGTAAATTATCGACAAAGGCCGCGTCGTTATCAATCCCCGCATGAGACTCAATCGTAATCGACCGGGCTTCGTCGCCCTGCGCATAACCCACCCATGCCATGCGGTATCCACCGATGTCTACCGCAACGCGACATACTTGAGAAAGCAAATCGCGTTCATTTTCAGCTCGGATAACAGCCTCACTACACCGGCTTAACATTTTCAATGCTCGATTAGTACGCGTCAATTCCAGTGCTGCTTTTTTTCCCTCTGTGATATCAACAATTGCACCGGTCATCCGTATCGCGACACCACGATCATTAAACTTAGAACGTGCACGCAGGCGTACCCATCGCAACTTGCCGGAGCGCGTAACGATACGAAACTCTATGTCATACGACGATCTATCGTCTAAATGCTTTTCTATTCCTGCCCGCACTAGCTCTTGATCCAGGGGATAGATGTATTTCAGAAAGTAGCGCGATGAATATGACAAACCATCGTCGGGCTGCTCCAACAACGCCAGCAAACGTGCTGAACAAAATACGCTATTTTTTTCGATATCCCAGTCCCACAACCCATCGCCGGTACTTTGTATCGCAAAGTAAAGACGCTCTTCACTGATGCCGAGGGCACGTTCCACGCGTTTGGTTTTGCTAAGTATTGAGCGTGAAATAAGTGTACCGATGGCGATCAACAGCGCACCGATTAAAAGGGTTCCCAGCAACAACAATCGTTGTAACTGGCGCGAAGTGTCCCCAAGGCTAAATGAAAAATCTGCCTCAAGGCGGTCAAGCGATAGGCTAATTGTCCTAATTCTTTCTTTCGCGGCTTGCGAGGAAACGCTGTCATAGACACCGGAAATCGTCTCCTTGTGCAGCTGTTGTGCCTCAGTATTCAATGCGGCTATCTGTCGATCCGCTTGCGCCCAAATGGAAGTCACGGGACTCATCAAATAAGAGTGACTAAAATGAAGAAACAAGCCGACCATGTCGTTGAAATCATCTGGGTGATTCTTACCCTGCAAAAATCCTTGATGCACGATCGCCATATCAGGCGTGGCCTTCTCAAGCTCAAGCCGCGCCATCCGATCCCCCAACGGTATCGCAATGGCGTCCGAAAAGGCCTGATATTGCAAAGAATCGCGTGTATCAATATATGCAAACAACTGCATGACTGCAACACGCTGCGCTTTAGAGTAGCTGTTTTCACCCGCGACAAACCCGCGAACCGAGGACAAAATATTGATACTAAAAGTCCCAAACGCCACCAAGAGTGCAGCCGAAATAATAAGCGACCACATCACCTTTAGCCTATGCAAATTGAATTCAATTTTCAAAAGCGTTTTTAGTCTATACATAGAAAGACGTTGGCATAAAAAAGCGAATGAAGAAACTGGTCTTAATAACCTCTGAATGTAAAGGGATTAAGCAATACTGTGGCTTAACTGATCATAGTTTTAATGATTTTATAAGTGTAATTTTTATAATATCTCTGAAGCAATAAAAAAACTCAAGCCCGCACATGGTCAGCGTCGCTTCGGGTTTTAAAGTTTGATGGCTCACTATTTTTAAACTTTTTCCCTCTACACACATTAACAAAATCCAGGCGGTAAAAACAATCTGCACATTTTCCGCTGTATCCCATTCTCTGCGTTGTAAGTTTCTGTAAGTTTCAAGCAAGATTTGCGTAAGGTTGTGGTCGCACACTCCGTTGGTCTAAACGCTAATTAAAAGCGGACATACATACTATTTGGGTATCAATACCGACATGAGAACGCCGTCGGAAGCAGATCGCAAAGAGTGCATAACAATATTAATATTCAAGGAGACAGTCATGGCAACCAGTATTGCTGCAGGAAAAGTTGCTTCACGCGGCATCACGCCCGAAGAAAGAAAAGTCATATTTGCATCATCACTCGGTACCGTATTTGAGTGGTATGACTTTTATTTGTACGGCTCGTTGGCTGCGATTATCGCTAAACAATTCTTCGCTGGTACGGACCCAAATACGGCCTTCATTTTTGCGTTGCTGGCATTTGCTGCGGGCTTTATTGTGCGGCCATTTGGCGCTTTGGTATTTGGTCGTTTGGGTGACATGATTGGCCGCAAATACACCTTTTTGGTGACCATTCTTATTATGGGTGCGTCGACATTCATCGTTGGCATTTTGCCAAATTACAATTCCATCGGGATCGCTGCACCAATCATTTTGGTGGCGTTACGGATATTGCAAGGTCTGGCACTGGGCGGCGAGTATGGCGGTGCCGCCACTTATGTCGCTGAGCATGCGCCGAATGACAAACGCGGTTCGTTTACAGCATGGATTCAAACCACAGCAACGCTGGGCTTATTCCTATCATTGCTAGTGATTTTGGGCGTACGTACAGCCGTGGGTGAAGAAGCATTTGCTGACTGGGGCTGGCGCATTCCGTTCCTGGTGTCGATCGTTTTGCTTGGCGTCTCGGTCTGGATTCGTTTATCCATGAGTGAGTCCCCTGCTTTTGTAAAAATGAAAGCAGAAGGCAAAGTCTCTAAAGCACCGTTGACCGAAGCATTCGGCCAGTGGAAAAACATGAAGCTAGTCATTTTGGCTTTGTTTGGTTTGACTGCCGGTCAAGCTGTGGTCTGGTACACGGGTCAGTTTTATTCGCTATTTTTCCTGACACAAACCCTCAAGGTTGATGGGCCAACAGCCAACATTCTAATCGCACTGGCTTTGCTGATTGCTACGCCATTTTTCCTGATTTTTGGCTCGTTGTCGGACAAGATTGGTCGCAAGCCAATTATTATGGCGGGCTGCCTGATAGCGGCGCTCACGTACTTCCCCATCTTCTCGGGGCTGACGCATTATGCTAATCCAGCACTCGAAGCAGCACTCAAGAGCGCACCGGTCATCGTTACGGCAGATCCAGCGACTTGCCAGTTCCAGTTCAATCCGACTGGTACCAAAAAGTTCACTTCTTCCTGTGATATCGCGAAGGCAAAGCTGTCTGCGATGTCGGTTAACTATGAAAACGTCGCTGGTGCGCCGGGTTCAGTAGCAACGGTCAAGATCGGCGATAAAACGCTGACTTCGTACGATGCAAATGGTCTCTCGAAAGAAGATGCAACCGCCAAAGATAAGGCTTTCTCTACTGAGTTGACCGCTGACATTAAGGGTGCAGGCTATCCAAGCAAAGCGGATCCTGCTCAAATGAATAAGCCAATGGTCCTGTTATTGCTATTCATTCTAGTGCTGTATGTGACGATGGTGTACGGACCAATTGCGGCGATGCTGGTCGAAATGTTCCCGACCCGTATTCGTTATACCTCAATGTCATTGCCTTATCACATCGGTAACGGCTGGTTCGGCGGTCTATTGCCCACTACGGCGTTTGCACTGGTTGCCTACAAGGGCGATATTTATTATGGACTGTGGTACCCAATTGTGATTGCCATCGCGACCTTTGTCATCGGTATGCTGTTTGTCAAAGAAACGATCCACAACGATATCTACGCCGAAGAACGCTAGATTTAAAGGGAAGTCGGCTTCAAAGCTTAGCTTGATGTCGACAACCCAATTCCTTCAGCGATTTGAGCCGATCAGGTTACCGGACCTGATCGGCTTTTTTGTTTCTGGCACGCAATATTCAAGCCTTCCGGTCTAGTAATTCCTTTTTGTACGTGCATTTTTTCGTATATTTACCACCTTATTTGACCGCCTTTTTCATCGCAAAATGCTACCCTTTGGCAGTTCGCTTGACTAAATAAAACTGCGCAACTACGCCTCACTGTCGTTTCTGAGGCAATCTGTCCTCTTAATCTGCATCTTGCTTGCTATTGCTTAAATTTGCTTGCAAAATTTGACATTTATGGCTGTCCAAAACCCCCAAGATTTGCTATCGTCGTTAGCCATCTACCCACTTACGAGAATATGAAGCCACCTGTCAGAATTGGTACTCCGCTTTCCCCATCCGCAACTAAAGTCATGCTGCTGGGTTCGGGCGAACTTGGCAAAGAAGTCATCATTTCACTACAACGTCTTGGCGTTGAGGTCATCGCGGTTGATCGTTATCCGAATGCTCCCGGCCATCAGGTTGCGCATCGTTCGCATGTCATCAATATGACCGATGGTGCGGCACTGGAAGCGCTGATAGCGTTGGAAAAACCCGATCTGGTCGTGCCTGAAATTGAAGCCATTGCAACCGAGACGCTAGTTGCATTGGAAGCCGCTGGAAAAATTACCGTGATTCCGACTGCACGCGCGGTATGGTTGACCATGAATCGCGAAGGGATTCGCCGCCTCGCCGCAGAAACGCTGAGTCTTGCGACATCTCCCTATCGGTTTGCCAACAATCTGGACGAACTTAAGGCAGCCTGTGATGCCATTGGATTCCCTTGCGTGATCAAGCCCGTCATGTCATCGTCCGGCAAAGGCCAATCCAAGATCGACAGCATCAATGAAGTAGAAGCTGCGTGGGCGCATGCCGCGGCTGGTGGTCGCGTAGATGCCGGGCGTGTCATCGTTGAGGGCTTCGTTGATTTCGACTATGAAATCACCCTCTTGACGGTACGTGCGCTTGAAGCAGATGGCAGCATCAGAACCCATTTCTGCGAGCCAATCGGCCACGTTCAGGTGCAAGGCGATTACGTCGAATCCTGGCAACCGCATCCGATGCATTCCGAAGCATTGGTCCGCGCTCGCGATATCGCAAAAAAAATCACTGATAATCTTGGCGGCCTTGGTGTCTTCGGCGTCGAACTGTTTGTCAAAAACGATATGGTCTGGTTTTCTGAAGTTAGCCCTAGACCACACGATACCGGCATGGTCACCATGGCCAGTCAACTACAAAGCGAGTTTGAGTTGCACGCAAAGGCGATATTAGGCTTGCCTGTCAATGTTGCACTCAACAGCCCGGCGGCATCGGCAGTGATTTATGGCAAGCACGACGCTAAGGGTATCGCCTTTGAAGGTGTCGCCGATGCGTTGCGGGAACCGGGCGTCGACATCCGTCTATTCGGAAAACCAGAGTCTTTTGAGCGCCGCCGTATGGGCGTGATACTCGCGATTGCGAACGACGTCGAAAGCGCCAGAGTTCGCGCCAAACAAGCCGCCGCCAAAATAAAACCTGTGATTGTCGCTTAACCTCGGCTCAACAGCTTTAGCAAGCGGTTTGGCAAATCGCTTGCTAAACCGCTTGCCAAATATTTGTAGCTGAGTCTGGCTCGGTCTGGCTGACTATTGGAGCGACTTTAGAAAGCCAGTGAGACAGCCAATTAGCGCAATTAGCCGAACCTATAGACGCGTAAGCGGATTAGTCGCTTTGCATCCAAAGGGGCGCGCATCACTCCTCGCCCACTCCTTTATGCATCCAACAACCCAGCAGTTAACTCCTACGCACACCGATGTGGGTATGGAGATCAAACCAAGTATGCGGTTCAAAACATGCTTACGCAGACCCGTTGCATAGTTGACCAACAGATGGCGTCGACTTCCCTCTTGCGAAAACCTACAGATAGTCGACAGCACGACGTGGCTGCTTGCGCTACACTATCCCACTTTGTTAGCCTTTTATTCTCTTTTAGAGCAATCAGCATTTCTACATTCACCTATTCACTATGAAATTCGATGTCGCTATTATCGGTAGTGGTTTGGCCGGCCTGTCAGTTGCCCTCCATCTTGCAGAACAAAGAAAGGTGGTTGTCATCTCCAAGCGTGCTCTGCTTGACGGGGCCAGTAACTGGGCACAAGGCGGCATCGCCGCGGTGCTTGATTCCGGTGATAGCTATGATGAACATATCTCCGACACGCTGATTGCCGGTAGCGGATTATGTGATGAGACGGCGACACGTTATATCGTCGAACATGGCCGCGAAGCAATCGAATGGCTGATCGAGCAAGGCGTACCATTTACGCCCGATGCCAGCGCCGAGTTGGGGTTTCACCTTACCCGAGAAGGCGGCCATAGCCAACGCCGCATCATTCACGCCGCTGATGCAACCGGGCATGCCGTACAAGTGACGCTGGAACAAAAGGTACGCTCACATCCGAATATTACGTTGCTTGAAGACCACTACGCCATTGATCTGATTACCTCTAAAAAAATTGACGGAAAAGGGGTTTCACCGCAGTGCCTCGGTCTATATGCCAAGAACGTAAAGACCGGTAAAGTCCTCACCATCAGCGCTGGTCATACTGTGATGGCGACCGGCGGCGCAGGTAAAGTCTATCTTTATACCACCAACCCTGATACCGCTACTGGTGACGGAATTGCGATGGCGTGGCGGGCCGGATGCCGCGTTGCCAATATGGAATTCATCCAGTTTCACCCGACCTGTCTATACCACCCGTACGCCAAATCTTTCCTCATCACCGAAGCGATTCGTGGCGAAGGTGGCTTATTAAAGCTTCCCGATACAGAAGGTCAAGATGCAGGTAGACGCTTTATGCCAGACCACGACGAACGTGCGGAATTAGCGCCACGCGATATCGTTGCGCGGGCAATTGACTTTGAAATGAAAAAACGTGGTTTGGATCATGTTGATCTCGATATCAGCCACAAATCACCCGATTTTTTAAAAGAACACTTTCCGACTATTTATTCACGTTGCCTGGAACTTGGTATCGACATCACCAAACAACCGATCCCGGTCGTGCCTGCGGTCCATTTCACCTGCGGCGGTGTGGTCACCGATCTGAGCGGACGCACGGATCTGCCCGGTTTATACGCAGTCGGCGAAACAGCTTATACCGGTTTGCATGGTGCTAATCGCCTCGCTAGTAACTCACTCCTTGAATGCGTTGTGATTGGCCGTGCCACTGCCAAATACATCGAGCAACAAGCCAAACCAAAATCGAGACCGCTCCCGGCCTGGGATGAAAGTCGGGTTACCGACGCCGACGAAGAGGTCGTCATCGCCCACAACTGGGATGAGTTGCGCCGCTTTATGTGGAACTATGTTGGGATAGTTCGAACCAATAAACGGCTTGAGCGCGCCCAGCACCGCATCCGATTATTGAAGGAAGAAATCGATGAATATTACACACACTTCCGCATCAGCCGTGATTTGCTGGAACTGCGTAATTTGGTGCAAGTAGCGTCTTTGATTGTGGAAAGTGCGCTGTCAAGACGCGAAAGCCGCGGGCTGCATTACAGTCAGGATTATCCTGAAACATTGGCAAAGGCCTTGCCAACGGTATTGACGCCTGACAGGCATTAAGTTATCGGGTCTGACGGTGCCGCAGAATGGCAATTTTTCAGATATTACCTCTAAAGACTGATTGTTTCTACGCCCTACTTCTGCGTCATCATCAATCCCAGGAAATCAAGATCACCATCCTGGTTCTTGATTTCCTGTTTTTTCGGGAAGCTTACCTTTAGCGACCCATCTTAATCGAGTACGCGCAGTGAATAATCTGCTGCGCGGATATCCTTGGTCAGACTGCCAATCGAAATCCGGTCAACGCCAGTCTCAGCAATCGCCCGAACGGTTTCCATATTAATGCCGCCAGACGCTTCCAATAGCGCCCTGCCCGCAGTTAACTTGACCGCATCCCGCATTGCATCAAGGGTAAAATTATCGAGTAGAACCGATGTTGCACCGGCATTCAGCGCTTCATCCAACTCCACCAAATTTTCCACCTCGACCTGAATCGTTACTCCAGCATTCAGGTTTTGAGCGGCACGCATTGCCGCGCTGATTCCACCAGCGGCGGCGATATGGTTTTCCTTGATCAAGATACCGTCATACAATGCCAGCCGTTGATTATGACCGCCACCCACACGAACCGCGTACTTTTGCGCTAAGCGTAAGCCCGGCAACGTTTTACGGGTATCGAGTATTTTCGCGTTAGTGTCGGCAATCAGGTTGACGTAACTGCGGGTCGCGGTGGCAACACCGGACAGCAACTGCAGAAAATTGAGCGCACCGCGTTCAGCGGTCAGCAAACCGCGTGCTGGTGCAGCAATATCGCAGACTTTGCTGTCGGCGCGCATTACATCACCTTCGGCGTAATGCCATTCAATCTGAATGCGGCTGTCGAGCCGTTGCATGACCGCCTCAAACCAAGGCGCCCCACAAAGAACCGCTTCCTCGCGCACGATCACGCGCGCTTTTACCATGGCATCGGCCGGTACCAACATACCGGTGAAGTCTCCACTGCCGACATCTTCAGCAATACCAGTATTAATATTATTTTCAAATGCCGCTTGCAATGCCTGATCAAACGGTGCGAAACGGTTTTTCAATGAGCTATTTGCATTGTTTACATTACTGATAGGGAGACTCATGCGGGACCGATTCCTGAAAATAGTGTTTGTTCTTGTGCCAGATCGCTGGACGGACGGGTATTGGCTTTGCGCTCCGCTGCAAAGTCGAGCATGCGGTCAATACAGATCACTGCCTTGCGGCTGACTTCAGTATCAACGTGAATTTCGTTGCTACCAGACTCTAATACGTCGGCCAGATTCTGCAATCCGTTCATCGCCATCCAGGGACAATGCGCACAGCTTTTGCAAGTAGCGCTGTTACCGGCAGTGGGCGCGTCAATGAAGCGCTTGCCAGGTGCGGCCATACGCATTTTATGCAAAATACCGTTATCAGTCGCAACGATAAACTCATCCGCATCCAACATCTGCGCAGCAGCGATCAACTGAGAAGTGGAGCCAACAACATCGGCCTGATCCACCACATCTTGCGGTGACTCCGGATGCACCAACACTTTAGCTTTCGGATGCTGCTTGCGCAACAGTTCAAGTTCAATCCCCTTAAACTCATCATGCACCAGACAAGAACCTTGCCACAGCAACATGTCAGCGCCGGTTTTTTTCTGAATATATCCACCAAGATGCTTATCTGGTGCCCAAAGGATTTTTTTCCCTTGTGCGTGCAAATGGGCGACGATATCCAAACCGATTGACGATGTCACCATCCAATCAGCACGCGCCTTCACAGCGGCGCTGGTATTGGCATACACGACCACAGTACGGTCTGGATGGGCGTCACAGAACGCACTGAACTCGTCAGGAGGACAACCTAAGTCCAACGAACAAGTAGCGTCAAGATCGGGCATCAAAACGCGTTTGTGGGGGCTAAGAATTTTAGACGTTTCGCCCATAAACTTCACACCAGCAACCACCAACGTCTGGGCTGGATGATCGCGACCAAAACGCGCCATTTCAAGCGAGTCCGAAACACAGCCACCTGTTTCTTCTGCCAGATCCTGCAAATCTGCATCGACGTAATAATGGGCGACCAATACTGCTTGCTTTTCTTTTAACAAGCGTTTGATACGCGCCTTTAATTCAGTTTTTTCCTGCTGTGTAGGGTTGGCAGCGACCCTAGCCCAAGCTTGCGCGGTACAACTGCTGCCTTGCGCCATTTGCGGGCGCTCGAATTCAATAGTTTTAATAAGTTGCGATGGCATAACGATAATGAACCTGAATCTAGTGAAACGCCAATAAGAACTGAAACCAAAAAAAATCTGGCCTCAGCCGGTAGGAGCCTAATTTTAACGCCAACGCCGATTCAATGCTGCGGTATAGTTTTATTGCTTCTGTTAAAAATTTCACTTACTATCAATTTAACAAGAATTAGAGGCCTGACAGGGATGACACTTTTTGACAAAACCACCCGTGGAAGAGCAGAAATCGCCATCCGTGGAAATAATTTATCACCACGCTTGCGTACCTTGTTATTGCTCGTCGATGGCAAAACGGACAGCGATA
>NZ_JASJXA010000037.1:0-40545 GCF_035018905.1 Glaciimonas sp. Gout2
TCATGGTAGCCCGACAGTTGACTTCATCAACATGGGTCGTTTCAGTAAAAAATAGGTCTTTGATATTCGGTGGCATGGAACTCCTGTCTTTTGGCTTTCAGGTAAATCGAAAAAATAGTTTGTGCTTTAGCTGTTGCTATTAGTTCTTGCTATTACGGACTTGCGAATCCCGGCCATCATCTGTTTTGCCCAATTGGCGCAAGCCTTTTCGCGACAGCTGGTGTTGTGCTTCGCCCGGCTGTGCGCTTACGGGCAAGGTGAAACGATTACCGTCTGCCCATTCCACCTCGTAGCGACTAGTCTTGGTATGGTTGTCAATCACGATTCGTCCCCATGCATCAGTGACGCCTTGATTGAGCAAGGCGCCATCGCGATAGAGGGCATAAGGTTCTGGCGCAAGCAGCTTTAGGCCAGCTACAGTGTGAAGATCAAAGACCATTTGCTCTTTCACCATTACCGGCTCTGGCAATATGGGTATCGTCACGTTCTTTGCGCCCATATTTGCGTGACTGGCGGCATGTGCGACCCAACCGCCGTTCGTCCCACTTTCAATTCCGTTGGCGCTCCATTTGGTATAACTGCCACCGCCATTGATTACGACCTCCTCTTTGGCGTTAATAGCGATCCGATTCGCGGTGAGGGTAATATTTAGTTTGGCGAGTAAATTAACGCTGTGTTTAAGCGCCTGAATGTCGATATTCCCATCGGCTGACGTGGCCTTAATACCGCCTTTGCTGGTGAATAGCCGGATGCCATTTTTCACATTCGCGATGAGCCGCTGTCCGACCGACAAACTTATATCCTGTCCGCTGGTGATCGCAACATGTTCACCGCTGGCAATGTGGGTCGATTGCGGCGTCGTGGTAGCGATCCCCGCTGGACTGGCGAGTATCAGATGCGGTGCGGTTAATTCGGGAAAGCTGCCGTCTTTGGCCTCGCCAACGGTCCCTTGAATCGCATCGTTCTGATCGGTGAGTGAAGTGGTGACCGCTTTGTGCTCATCGGCTTCAAGCGCACCATGTTGCTGCGCCAGTTCACCGAGGCTTTTCTGTTGGCCGTGCGCATCGATCAGGCGCTGTGCCGTCTCGCCCAGATCGGTGATGTGACGACTGGCATTGGGGCGACTTTCGGTGCTGATCAGCAGACCGTTTTTAGCGCGGATTGCGCCATGTCCGTCGGTGCGCAATTCAAATCCTTGCCCGCGTGCTTCCTTGCGACCGGCGTGGTCTTCGATGCGTGTAATGTGGCCCAAGCTCAATTGGCTGTGTTGATGATCGCTTTTAAGCTGGCTCTGGATTTTGCCTGCCGTGTCATCCATGACCAGATGGTTGCTGCGTCCGCTGGCGGCATTGCCACCATCAGGTGTCAGTTCGCGTGAGCGAAAGCCCGATAACGCGCTTTGACTCGGCAATGCCCACGGTGGCGTATTGAGTTGGTTGTACACCCGTCCGGTACATAGCGGCAAGTCGGGATCACCACCGAGAAAGTCGACGATGACTTCCTGACCGATGCGCGGAATATGCATGCCGCCGAGTTGATTGCCAGCCCACGGTGCGCCGACGCGGACCCAGCAACTGCTCTGATGATTGTGTTGGCCGAGGCGGTCCCATGGAAACTGGAGCTTGATGCGCCCGAGGGTATCGGTCCAGATGTTTTGTCCCTGCGGACCGACCACGATGGCGGTGGCGGGACCGTGGGTCAATGGTTTGGGTGTGGACCGTTGCGGTCGTACGTTCTCGCTGGTCGGTTGCACCGTAAAGTCGACCTGGACGCGATACCGTTGCCGTTGCGCATTGTCCATCTGCTGCGTTTCTTGCGCGGCTTCGTCGATCCTCAGTGTGGTCGATAGGATCACATACTCGGCATTGGCGGCGGTCTGCGGATGACGCGCCAGCGTAAAGATGCAACCGGGAACCATGCCGCGTAGATGGCCTTGGCCTTGCGCTCGTTGGCCGACGCTGTGTAAGGCTTGCATGCGCAAACGGGCGATGAAATCGCCTTCGGCAAACGGATCATTCTGGCTTTCCGGGTTGGTGCTTGCTGAACCGGAACCCGCCTTCGGCTGGCTATAATGCGCGTCGGCATGCCATTGATAGACGGCTTGCTCACTGTGCGCAGTGGGGCGGGGATCGTAGCGGTTGGCGGTGAGATTGGCCTTGGGCCTTGTGTAGTCATAATCCCGCGTGGTGTACTGGCCGGAGGTAAGTTGATGTACGGGTGAAAAGGCATGAATACACTCTTCATCGATATGTTTGCCTTCCGTATGAAACTGCACCACGTGATAGGCGCTGCTGGGCGCAGTTTTATGCGCACCGATGCTGTCGATTAAGACCAGTCGATGGACGCCGTTATCATGCTCGAAGAAATAGTTGATTCCCCATTCTTCGCACAATCGACTAAAGAACGTAAAGTCGCTTTCGTTGTATTGGGTCTGATAGTCGCGTTTGGGATAAGTCTCAATGAGACGCTTGTCGACTGGAAACGCGTAGTCGGCAAACAGCAGATCGATGATCTTGATCACGCTTTGATCCTGAAATATCTTGCAGTCGGTGGTCAGCGTCGCCAGATGCAACCATGGGCGCAAGGTGACTTCGTACAGCGCATGGCGTCCTTCCTGACGCAGCACGCGGGCAGCGGTAATCAAGCCGGAGATTTCACGCGTCCCAGCACCGATGTTGCCAAGCAGATTGTCAGCAAACGCACTGTCGATAAATCCACCGCTGCCATCCAATGCAATCATGATGGTTAACTCGCGACCAATGAAATCATCGAGATTGACATTGCCGATATCTTCACTCAGATGGATCAAGGATTCGGGCGTCATCAGCACGACGGTGTAATCGAATAATGCGTTCATGCCTTCCGTGCCAGAGAGGCTAATCGGCACCAGCGCAGGTTGATTCAGGCGTGTTGGAATAGCGCTGCTAGATGCGCTGAGAGTGCGACTGCTGGACATTAGGGGAAGACCTTCCGCTACGAACGTGAGGACGATTTAATGCAATCTTTATCGCATCTTGCAATCGTGGAGGTGAAAAACTCTATGGCAATATTAAGCGGTAATGATCATCAATAGTGCTAAGAACTTTCTGAAAATGTATGCCATTTTCAAAATTAAGAATAATCCGCGATTATCTATTTCAGGGACAATCTTATCATCTCTATGCCGATACTAATCAACGCCATCCTGCCCGACTAATCTGGTGTAATTTATTGAAATACTATGTCGCATAATTTTTACGTCTCCACATCCGGAGACATTAAAAATGCATCTCAAAAACCACTGTATTAATGCAGTTCGTTCAGGGCGCCAAAATTCAATAGTGCCTGATTTTTTATATGGAATGGGTGGCATGGGGATGAGGCCTTACCAGACTAACGTGGTATAAGTCGCCACGATAGCCTGTAACTATTGATATTTAAATACTTCAATTGTTCACAAAAATACTCGTTGTAGCAGAGCTTATCCGAGCGACTAAAGCTACCTCCGATTTTTGCAATTATTCGCAGTGACTTACTGCGCCTTTACTGTACACTTTTGTGCATAAAAAACCCATGTAATGCACATTCACAAAACGAAATTTCAAATAGACGCTAGTCATAAAATAACTTCAGACATAGATTTATCTCTATTCTTTCCGAATCATCAAATCTAAGCAGCCTTGCGCTCGGCTTCCACCTCGGCCCGCAACCGCCTTGCTGCCGTGACCATGTTTTCCAGCGCGGCATAAGTCTCCGGCCATCCACGCGTTTTTAAACCGCAATCAGGATTAACCCATAGCCGCTGATCAGGAATCACACCGCGGGCTTTGCGTAGCAAACGTTCCATTTCGTAGACTTGCGCCACCCGCGGGGAGTGGATGTCGTAGACGCCGGGACCGATATCATTTGGATAGGAAAATTCACCGAATCCATCCAGCAATTCCATATCAGAACGAGAGGTTTCTATTGTAATGACGTCCGCATCCATGGCGGCGATCCACGGCAAGATATCGTTGAATTCCGAATAGCACATGTGTGTATGAATTTGCGTTTCGTCGGATACGCCAGCGGCGCTGATCTTAAATGCGCGCACAGCCCAATCAAGATAATGCTTCCACTCAGTTGCTTTGAGCGGTAAGCCTTCGCGGAACGCTGGTTCGTCAATCTGAATCATGCCGATACCGGATTTTTCCAGATCGTGCACTTCGTCACGGAGCGCTAAGGCAATCTGTAGCGCGGTGGTTTCGCGCGGTTGATCATCGCGTACAAACGACCATTGCAACATCGTCACGGGGCCGGTTAGCATCCCTTTCATAGGCTTGTCGGTGAGTGTTTGAGCAAACTGGCTCCATCCCACAGTCATCGCTTCTGGACGATACACGTCACCGTAAATGACCGGTGGTTTGACACAGCGCGAACCATAACTTTGCACCCAACCGTTGGCCGTGAATGCGTAACCCCACAATTGCTCACCGAAATACTCCACCATGTCATTGCGTTCCGGTTCGCCGTGTACCAACACATCAAGACCAAGCTCCTCTTGCTTTTGTACCACCAGGCGAATTTCATCGCGCATTTGATCAAGGTAATCCAGATGACCAATATCGCCGCGCTTGTACGCCGCGCGCGACTTGCGTATCTCTTGCGTTTGAGGAAAAGAGCCAATCGTCGTTGTAGGAAATAGCGGAAGCTTCCACTTTTCTTGCTGCTTATCGATACGTGTTTTAAATGCGCTGGTCCGGTGCGCATCGCCTTCCGTTAGTGCTGCCAGACGCTTCTGCACGAGTGGATTGTGAATCCGCGTTGAGTGCCGTCGGCTTGCCAATGCCGTCCTTGATGCAACAAATTGCGCATCGACTTCGCGTGTGCAGTTTGAAAGCTTATCGGTATTCAAGGCCAGTTTTAGAGCGACGATCTCTGATAGTTTTTGTGTCGCAAATGAGAGCCAGCTTTTCAACTCAACGTCGAGTTTATCTTCACATTTGAGATCAACGGGAACGTGCAATAACGAACAACTAGAGCCAATCCATAATCGGTCGCCCAATTGCGCCTGCAACGGTTTGAGTGTGGTCAATACGCTATCGAGATCGCAGCGCCATAGATTGCGCCCATCGACCACACCGAGTGACAATACTTTGCCGTCCGGCCAATCGTGGGTAATGGCATCAAGTTGGCCAGCGCCACGTACCAAATCGAGATGGACGCCCATTACGGGCAACTCGCGCAGCAGTGCGGCATGCTCTTGCACTTCACCGAAATAGGTGGTCAACAATAATGGTGGCGCATCCGGTTCCAGCGCCGCGTATGCCGGAGAGAAAGCCTGAATCCAGGTGCTATCGAGTTCCAACGCCAGAATCGGCTCGTCAATCTGAACGACTTCCACGCCGGATACCTGCAACCGACTGAGCAATTTTTTATAGCCGGCGAGGACGCTGGGTAACAAGTCCAGCTTATTATCGCGCTCAGCATCAACCTTGCGGTCAGACTTCACCTTCCCCACATGCAAAAGCGTCAGCGGTCCGACTAACGCGACTTTGACGCGGTAACCGAGCGCTTGCGCTTCAGCAATCTCATCAAATAACCAGTTAACGCCACCGTCAAACTGGCTATCGGCACTCCACTCTGGCACGAGATAGTGATAGTTGGTATCGAACCATTTGGTCATCTCCATTGCAAAATGCTGCTTGTCGCCTCTTGCCAAAGTAAAATATTCGGCCAATTTCAATTGCTTTGGATCAAACCCGAAGCGCTTGGGAATCGCACCCAGCAATGCCAAAGTACCCAAGACCTGGTCGTACCATGCGAAATCTCCGACGGTGACGAAATCCAGCCCGGCATCGGCTTGCGACCTCCAATGACGGGCGCGTAGTGATGCCCCGGTCTCACGCAACGCAGTCTCGTCGGTCGTTCCTTGCCAGAACGATTCCTGTGCAAATTTCAACTCACGTTGAGCGCCAATACGGGGAAATCCCAAAACGTGTGCTAGTGCCATTATATTTCCTTAAAAACGATGCGTGGGTGCGCTGGAATGCGATGGCTGGTAGTTTGAGGTAACTTGCCGTATGATTCAAACGACAAATATTAAGAATCAACTTGAATTTTACTCATAGTCAAAATCAAGACTGCCAAAGCTACACAGATCACGAGGACACTTCGTCAATGCAATCTATTCTGGAACTACGTCATTTAAAGACCCTGAACGCCTTGCGAGAGGCTGGCAATCTGCTGCGCGCTGCTACGCTGCTGAATGTCACCCAATCCGCGTTATCTCATCAGATTAAGCAACTTGAAGATCACCACGGCACCAGTTTGTTCGAGCGTAAATCGATTCCAGTCCGATTTACGCCAGCGGGCGAAAGACTACTAAAACTAGCGGATACGGTATTGCCGCAGGTCGCCGAAAGCGAGCGCGATCTGGTCCGGATGGCACAAGGTGTCGCTGGACAATTACGGATAGCGGTTGAGTGTCACACCTGTTTTGACTGGCTGATGCCGGCGATGGATATTTTTCGCAAGCGTTGGCCCGAGGTCGAACTGGATATCGTATCTGGCTTTCAGGCTGATCCGGTCGGTTTGTTGTACGAACATAAAGCTGATGTCGCTATCGTGGCAGAAATCGATCTGGACGAGAAAGTCGATTATCATCCGTTATTCAGTTTTGAAATCGTGGCGCTGGTGGCGCACGATCATCCGTTGGCCGCACACGATTTTCTGGTGGCGGAAGATTTTGCCAGTGATACCTTGATCACCTATCCGGTTCCCGACGACATGCTCGACGTGGTGCGCCAGGTCCTTAAACCTGCTGGTATTAATACGGCTCGCCGCACGACTGAACTGACCGTCGCCATGCTGCAACTAGTGGCAAGTCGACGTGGAATCGCTACCCTGCCGATCTGGGCGGCACAAAATTATTTGAACCGCGACTATGTTTTATCCAAACGCATTACACCCGCGGGGTTGATTGGCAAACTCTATGCCGCTTGTCTGCCGGAAGCGTCGGAAAAGCCTTATTTGGCGGACTTTGTTAACACGACACGCGAAAGTTGTTATTTGAATTTGCTAAATGTCGAGCTGTTATGACGATTGAGAATATGCCGCGGTGGCGGCTGTGCGGCTATTCCCGATTACTTTTGCCCTGCTTGTAGCAACTTGCTATCTGCTCCCAAGATCGTTCGCCCCGCAGTGAAAACCGTTCAGCGAAAAAAATCAATTAATCTATATCGTAAATCATTAAAAATGCATCAAATAAAAACACAACCAACATCGCTGGCACTGTTCTGTAAAGTCGTTGATAACTTTGGCGACATCGGTATTTGCTGGCGTTTGGCCAGGCAGTTAGAGCGCGAGCATGACATCGCCGTCACTTTATGGGTGGATGACTTGCGGAGTTTTCAGCAGATTTGTCCTGAGGTCAGTGTGGAAAGAGAGACGCAGCAGATTGCGAACGTAACGGTGCGCCATTGGCGCGATCAAAGTGCGCCGTTTACGTCGGAAGATGTTGCCGATATAGTCATTGAATTTTTTGCCTGTGACATACCGCCGACCTACATTGTAGCGATGGCGCAGCGTTCGCCTAAACCTGTCTGGCTTAATCTGGAAGGTCTCAGCGCAGAAACCTGGGTAGAAGGCTGTCATAAGCTATCGTCGCTGCCATCGCAATCATTGACCAAGTATTTTTTCTTTCCTGGATTTACGGATAAAACTGGCGGTTTACTGCGCGAGTCAGAACTACAACAACAACGCCATGCCTTTCAACATGATCCTGCCGCAATGTCGGCTTTTCTTGCCCGATTTGGCGTAACACCGGCGGAGATGGCATCTCTCAAAGTCTCGCTATTCTGCTATCCGAATGCCCCCGTTTCGGCGTTGTTTGATAGCTGGAAAAATGGTAATACTGCGGTTACTTGCCTGATACCAGAAGGCGTCGCGGTGGATGCCGTGCAGGCATTTCTTGGACGGGATGCAATTGCGGGTGCCACTACGACCCGCGCCGGTTTAACCGTGCAGGTGCTGCCCTTCATGCCGCAACCAGATTACGACAAACTGTTATGGGCCTGTGATCTGAATTTTGTGCGCGGCGAGGACTCATTCGTCCGTGCCCAATGGGCGGGAAAACCGTTTATCTGGCAAATCTATCCACAAGACAAAGATTTACACCACGTTAAATTGAAGGCATTTCTGCAATGCCATACAGCCGAAACGGAGATTTCAACAGCTTTCTGTCTGGGCTGGAACGGTGCCACCAATGACAACCGTAACTGGACGTCGCATTTGCCCGAGAGTTGGCTTCTATTCGCAGCGGACCTGGAAAAAATTGCCATGTTGTCTATGGATTGGGAGTCTCAAATGATGAAAAATGGTGACTTCACCTCTAATTTACTCAAGTTTGCCGAAACAGTTCGGTAATAGAGGCTGGAAATTAGGTTAAAATGTAGGGCTAATTTTTAACGCATTTCAACATTCAATCAAACGTGGGCACGCGGCTCTTTGCCAGTGATCTACAGATGATTCTTCAGTAACCACCTTTTTTACGACTATTCGCTATGAAACCTGCAAAAGAAATTCGCGTTGGCAACATCATTATGGTTGACAGTAAGCCAATGATCATTTTGCGCTCTGATGTCAACGGTTCGAGCCGTACGGGCTTTACCTATAAGTGGAAGATGAAGAATCTTTTGACAAATAGCCCACAAGAAAACGTCATGCGCGGCGACGATAAGTTTGATGTCGTTGTGCTAGATAAAAAAGCAGTGACGTATTCATATTTCGCCGATCCTTTGTATGTATTCATGGACGCTGACTATGAGCAATATGAAATTGAAGGCGAGAACTTGGGCGATGCTTTGCACTACCTAAAAGACGGCATGGAATGCGAAGCTGTGTTTTACGATGGCAAAGCAATTTCAGTCGAACTGCCAACCACAATCGTGCGTCAAGTTGTGTACTCAGAGCCAGCAATTAAAGGCAATACTTCGGGCAACGTCCTGAAAGAAGCCAAGATTGAAAATGCTGTCGAAGCGCATCGTCACACCGTTCAAGTGCCACTGTTCGTGAGCCAGGAAGACATGATCGAAATCGATACGCGCACCAACGAATACAAAAAAGTTGTTCGTAACTAATGTCAGCTACTGTCAATTAATGCAAATACCGCTTAGCCATCTAAGAGTCTTTATGTAGGCTGTTAAAAAGCGGTATTAACGTAGATAAAATGCCCCGAAGTCTCAACGACTGTCGGGGCATTTTTTTGTTAGCACTATGCGAAGTCCAATGTGATCAACGCGAGTAAATCGATATCGCTTTACAAGCGATCGGCCTGCATCCTTATCGCCATCACCCATCACAAAAGAATGCAAGCGCGCGATCGGATTGGGCGAACCCTGTCCTTATTTCGCCTTGGCAAACATATTGAAAATGCTCGAAAAATCTAAACCGCCCGCTCCGCTCTTGCTGTGAATGTCGTAAAGATTTCGCGCTAACGATCCCAGTGGAATGCTGCTGCTGGTTGACAATGCATTTTCGGTCGCGAGGCCCAAATCCTTCAACATCAGATCGACACCGAAACCACCACTATATTCTTTAGATGCGGGGGCATTTTCCATCACGCCCGGACAGGGATTGTATACCTCGAGCGCCCAATTACGGCCCGAACTTTTTGACATGACTTCCGATAATACGTTGGGGTCCATACCGTTCGCCATACCCAAACGTATCGCTTCGGAGGTGCCGATCATCAATATCCCCAGCAGCATGTTGTTGCACATCTTAACGGTCTGACCAGCCCCGCTTTCGCCAGCATGAAAGATGGCTTTTCCCATGATCTCAAACATTGGTTTGGCGACGTTAAATCCGTCCTCAGAGCCGCCGACCATAAACGTCAACGTCCCCGCAACCGCCCCGCCCGTGCCCCCAGATACTGGCGCATCGACCATTGTGAAGCCCTTTTCGCTCGCGGCCGCGGCTACCTTGCGAGCGCTATCCGGCGCAATAGTCGAGCAGTCAATGAGCAGCGTCCCAGGCTTTGCCTGCGCCAAAATACCATTATCGCCAAAGTACGCAGATTCAACATGGCGACTGGCCGGCAGCATGGTAATAATCGTCTTGGCGACCTTGATTGCAGAAACCAAATCCGGATTGTTGTTGCCACCACCGGCGATAAATTTTTCAACACTGGTGGGTACCAAATCATGGCCGCTAACACGCATCCCGGCACGCACCAAATTCAGCGCCATTGGCAAACCCATATTGCCAAGACCGATAAAGACTACATCGCTATTCATATTCCATCTCCTTAACTACTGAACTCTACATTTAGCAGAACACCTAAATAACTTTAGCGTCGTATTTAGCCCGCGATATTGCTCTGGCAAACGGCTGATCAAAACCTGTCGACCAGAAGAATCCAAATGGTCGATCAGGAGACAGCACGCTGCCTTCGCTAATGATGTGCGTGCAAGCTTATTTCATTGAGATCGTGGTATTGATCTGACCACCATCATCGTCGGGTGCAAACCAGCGTGCCGTCACCGTCTTTGTCTGGGTCCAAAACTGAACGGCTTGTTTGCCGTTTGGTCCCAAATCCCCAAGCTTGGAAGCACGTGAACCAGTGAAGCTAAAGTACGCCACAGGCACCGGAATCGGGACATTGATACCGATCTGACCGACATCAATTTCATTTTGGAATTTGCGCGCCGACCAACCCGAAGACGTAAAGATTGAAGTGCCGTTGCCATTAGGATTGGCATTGATAAACGCAATCGCATCGTCCAATGTCTCCATTTCGACTACGCACATCGCAGGCCCAAAAATCTCTTGCGTGTAAATATCCATGTCGGCTTTTACGCCGGAGAATATAGTCGGGCCGACGAAATTGCCATCCGGGTAATTAGCGACTTGGCAATTACGACCATCCAACAACAGATTTGCGCCTTGCTCTACGCCGGTCCCTAACAAACGTTCTGTGCGTGCCTTGGCCGCTTTTGACACCATCGGTCCGAGATCAGCAGTCCGGTCACTGCCCGGACCGATTTTCAAGGTGCGGGAGCGTGCCACAATCTCCGGCAACCAATCTCTTGCCTTACCAACCAAAAGAACCACCGAATTCGCCATGCAACGTTGACCAGCAGCACCAAACGCAGCGCCCAGCAAATTATTGATCGCTTGATCTTTATTCGCATCCGGCAGCACGATGCAATGATTCTTCGCACCCATCATGCATTGCGCACGCTTGCCGGACTCGCTGGCGCGGCGATAAATATGGGTACCGACATTGGTGGAGCCGATGAACGACACCGCTTTAATATCAGGGTGATCGCACAACATATTGGCGACATCAGGACCGCCATGGACGACGTTCAATACACCCGGTGGCAAACCGGCTTTTTGCGCCAATTCAACTAAAAACAGCGACGAAGATGGATCTTGCTCGGAGGGTTTCAATACGAAAGTATTGCCACACGCAACTGCGACCGGAAACATAAAACACGGCAACATAACTGGAAAGTTAAATGCCGTGATTCCTGCACCGACCCCAATTGGTTGATGGATTGTATAAACATCGACGCCTGTCGCCGCATTTTCTGCCAATTCGCCGAGTTGCAACGAAGTAATGGAGCAAGCGTGCTCGACCACTTCCAGGCCGCGCATGATTTCGCCCTCTGCGTCTGGTAAAGTTTTCCCATGTTCACGCGTAATTAATTCAGCGAGCGGTGCAATGTTTTCACGCAATAGCTGCTGAAACTTCAACATGATGCGCATACGCTGACTAAGCGACGTATTGCGCCAAGTGCGGAAGGCTTGTTTGGCGGTAGCAACCGCCTCATCGACTTCGGCCTTGGTCGCAAACGGAACACGGGCGACGACTTCTTGCGTGGCCGGATTGACGACATCACGCCACTCTGTGCTGGTGGACTGAACTGCTTTGCCGTTGATGTACAGCGGCACGTTAGGGATACTTGTGTCAGACATGATTAACTTCCTTCAAATAAATAATAAAAATTAGGCGTGCAGAAATAATTCACATTAAATCGAGAGATAAACTTAATAACGAAAGCAAGAATGCTAATTAAACTCAGGCATCACGCTGCGTTCACTTCTTTATTTCACCAGCGAGCAAGAGGCATCCATTGGGTTAAATGCCGGATCTGCCGGAATAGTCGATAACAACTTCAAATAGTCCCAAGGTCCTTTCGACTCGGCTAGCGTTTTGACCTGATACAAATACACATCGTGAATCACCCTGCCATCAGGGCGAATTGAGGCGTTGCGCATCACCGCATCATTGATCGGAATTTCACGCATTTTTTTGGAAACAACATTCGCGTCGTGGGATTTTGTAGCAGCTGTTGCCTTGAGATAATGGTTGTCCCCTAATTTTATTGATATAAGATTTACGCAAAATGTTTAAGCAGCCCAACACTTCGTAGCTTTACACTCTCATAAAGTCTTCGTCGGTATGACTGGCCGGGACAATCTTGAATAAATCCTTCGATATTGTGTCGACACATTCTGCATGTGCATTATTATTGGGACAATAGAAAATAATTCACAATGGCTTTGCATTTTTGCAAAGCAAGTATATTTAAGAAAATACAACGATGGCGGCACTAGATTGGGACAACCTGCGCGTATTTCTGGAGCTGACACGCAGTCAGGGCTTGGTTGACGCAGCAAAAAAACTGGGTGTAGACCATTCGACCGTATCGCGACGAATGCGGCGCTTTGAAGAACAAGTTGGTAGCCAGCTATTTGAGCGCAATAATCAAGGCTATACCTTGACCGCCGAAGGTCATCGCCTGATCGAATACGCAGAGCAGGTAGAAAGCACGGTGTATGCGGCGGCAGAAGAGTTGAGTGGACACAATAGATTGCTGTCGGGACAAGTCCGATTGGGTGCCACCGAGGGTTTTGGCACTTTTGTGCTGGCACCGCATCTGGCGCATTTTTGCGCCCGCCACCCGCATATCAGTGTTGATTTGCTACCGGTGCCACGCTTTGTTAATTTATCTAAACGAGAGGCGGATATCGGCGTCACCCTTGAGCGGCCGCAAAGTGGTAATTATGTCATGACCAAGCTCACCGATTACGTGCTCAAGGTATACGCAACTCCGGCATATCTGGCTAACCACCCCACTATCCGCACAACAGACGATCTGGTAAGCCATCCTTTCATTGGCTACGTGGATGATTTGGTTTTTTCGGAAGAGTTACGCTATAAAGAAAACGTCGCGCCCTCTGCATTTCGCGCTTTTCGCAGTACCAGCGTAATCGCGCAATATACGGCGGCATGCCGCGGCCAAGGCCTGGCGATCCTGCCTTGTTTTCTGGCCCAGCAAAGCAATGATCTGGTACCGGTACTCGACGGCCAAGTTGACATACAGCGCACGTTTTGGCTGGTCGCAGCGGCCGAAACCCGCAATGTAGCCCGCGTCGCCGCTCTGTGGAGCTATCTGCGCGACGTGATGGAACCTAACCGCGCCTACCTGATGGGTGAATCACGTGATATGGTTTGGTTAGAATGACGAGAAGGTAAAAATCTTCCAGGCATATTGCAGTATTACCGCCCTGAAGTACCAACCAATCCGATGCAAACGTCAGGCTGAGCGAGGTCGACGATTATTGTAATGTCTCCTTGTATTCGCGGCGTGCATACTGTTATTGGTGGAGCACCGGGATAAATAAGGATACCCCAGATCATACGTGCACCGATTCTCGTCAGTCCGACAGGCTCCCGATACGTTATAATCGCGAGTTCCCGGTAATGCCCAATTGCAGCATCCGCTGCAGCAGCCCACGCGCATTTTCCCGTTTTCTGAAATCTATCAAGGCAAGCGACCGTAGTCGTTTGAAGCACGCATCATGCAAGAACCCATTTCCGCGCAACCGTCAGTCGATCAAGCCATCGCTCAGGGGATTGATCACGCCAGCGAGCAAATCAGCGATTCTGCCGAAGTTTCCGCAAATAACGTTTCGCTCGAACAAATCGCCAGCGAAGTTGGACGCCGCCGCACTTTTGGTATTATTTCCCATCCTGATGCCGGTAAAACCACGCTGACCGAAAAACTGTTGCTGTTTTCAGGCGCGATTCAGTTAGCCGGTACCGTCAAGGGCCGCAAGAGCGGACGCCACGCCACCTCTGACTGGATGGAAATTGAAAAGCAGCGCGGCATTTCTGTCGCCAGCTCGGTTATGCAATTCGAATACCGTGACCACGTGGTCAATTTGCTCGATACGCCCGGTCACCAGGACTTCTCGGAAGATACTTATCGCGTGCTGACTGCCGTAGACTCTGCATTGATGGTGATCGATGCCGCCAAAGGTGTCGAAACACAAACCATCAAGCTGCTCAACGTTTGCCGCATGCGCAACACACCGATCATCACATTGATGAACAAGATGGATCGCGAAACCCGCGATCCGCTAGAGTTGCTCGATGAACTGGAAACAGTATTAAAAATCCAGTGCGCGCCGGTGACATGGCCAATTGGTATGGGTAAATCATTCCGCGGCGTATATCACCTGCTGCGGGACGAAATCTTATTGTTTGCGCCAGGGAGTGAAAAAGCCGATCAGACTTTCGAAGTCATCAAAGGCATCGACAATCCACGTCTCGATGAGATGTTCCCGCGTGAGATTGAACAATTGCGGATGGAAGTCGAACTGGTGCATGGCGCATCCCATCCTTTCGATAAAGAAGCGTTTTTAGCGGGTATTCAGACGCCGGTGTTTTTCGGCTCTGCGATTAACAACTTCGGTATCCGCGAAATTCTTAATGCATTGATCGACTGGGCTCAGCCGCCCGGCGCACGCGATGCCACTATCCGCACTGTCGCACCGACAGAGAAACCATTCTCCGGCTTCGTATTTAAGATTCAGGCCAATATGGATCCGGCGCATCGTGACCGGATTGCCTTCCTGCGGGTCTGTTCTGGCCACTTCGAACGTGGCATGAAAATCAAGCATCTGCGCCTTAATCGAGAAATCAAGGTCTCGAACGTCGTGACCTTCATGGCGTCGAGCCGTGAACAAGTTGAAGAAGCATTCGCTGGCGACATCATCGGCTTACCGAACCACGGCAATATGCAGATTGGCGATAGTTTCTCAGAAGGCGAACTGTTGCAGTTCACTGGAATCCCCTACTTTGCGCCAGATTTTTTCCGCTCAGTACGGATTCGTAATCCACTGAAAATCAAGCAACTGCACAAAGGTTTGCAACAGCTAGGCGAAGAAGGTGCGATTCAGGTTTTCAAACCGGTTTCCAGCAGCGATCTGGTGCTTGGCGGCGTGGGTGTACTGCAATTTGAAGTGGTTGCCAGTCGCTTGATGAATGAATACGGCGTCGATGCCGTGTTTGAAGGCACCAGCATTAGCAGCGCCCGCTGGATTAGCTGCGCCGATAAGAAGATGTTGGCGGATTTTGAAAGATCATCTGCCGGAAACTACCTTGCTCACGATGCCGCCGGCAATCTGGCTTATCTGGCGAGTTCGGGCGTTAACCTGCGTCTGGCGCAAGAGCGTTGGCCGCAAATTACATTCCACGAAACGCGCGAACATGCGGTGAAACTATCCTGATCTGAAAGTGAAGGTTTATTCAGATGTAAAAAAAACGGTCCATTGGACCGTTTTTTTATTTGTCTCACGAGATAACGGCAAATGCCGTATCCCGTTTTACGTCTAGACATCTCAAGCTTTGTAAGCCCCTTTGTTATCGGCAGCCGCCAATTTAGCATTCTGGTACTCAAGTTCCTGCTCCGGATCGACCTTACCATCCAATTGTTGATGCAACCGTACTTCATCCAAATCGCCCGACCATTTTGCGACCACAATCGTCGCAATACCGTTACCAACAGTATTGGTCAAAGCCCGTGCTTCGGACATAAAGCGGTCGATTCCCAGGATCAGCGCTAATCCTGCGACCGGCACATGACCAACCGCGGTCAATGTTGCTGCCAGCACAATGAAGCCACTACCCGTCACGCCAGCTGCACCTTTAGACGTCAATAACAACACCAGCAGCAAGGTAATTTGATGCCAAATCGTCAACGGTGTGTCCGTCGCCTGCGCAATGAATATGGCTGCCATGGTCAGGTAAATCGACGTACCGTCCAAATTAAAAGAGTAGCCTGTTGGGATCACCAGACCAACCACCGATTGCTTGGCACCAAGGTTTTCCATCTTCGCCATCAAGCGCGGCAACACCGTCTCTGATGATGATGTGCCCAAGACGATTAATAACTCTTCCTTGATGTATTTAACAAACTTCCAAATACTAAAACCATGCAATCTGGCAACGGTGCCAAGTACAACGAAAACAAAGATGAGACAAGTTGCGTAAAACAACCCCATCAGTTTTCCCAGTGACAACAGTGAACCGATACCGTATTTACCAATAGTGAATGCCATCGCACCAAAAGCACCGATTGGAGCCACTTTCATGATCAGGCCCACAATGCCGAATAAGACATGTGACAGTTTTTCGATCAAATCAAAAATCAGCGTGCCACGACCGCCAAAACGATGCAGTGCAAAACCAAAAAGTACCGATATCAATAGCACCTGCAAAATGTTGCCTTGCGCAAAAGCATCGACAAAAGTGCTAGGAATAATGTGGAAGAAAAAGTCGCTGGTGGACTCCATTTTGCCAGGCGCTGTGTAGGCGGCGAGGCTTTTGGTATCCAGCGCGGTGACGTCAATATGCATCCCTGCACCCGGCTGAAAAATATTGATCATAATCAAACCGATGACCAAGGCCAGCGTGCTCATGATCTCAAAATAGAGTAAAGCCATCCCGCCGGTTTTGCCGACTTTTTTCATGTCTTCCATACCGGCAATACCAATCACTACGGTACAGAAAATAACCGGTGCGATGATCATCTTGATCAGTTTGATAAAGCCGTCGCCCAACGGCTTCATTGAAGCCCCGGTTTCCGGGTAAAAGTGTCCCACCAATACACCAATGACGATGGCGGTTAATACCTGGACGTACAGTGATTTATACAGCGGCTTTTTTGCCATTTTATCTCTCCATTTACACATATTGTGCTTAGATTTTTTCTGCCTGCGGCAATCTTTGTTAACTCTGCACCACATATCGGCCATAAGTCAACGACAGCCACGCAACAATATTCTTCCCTAATACCCTTTTCCAATTTTTGGTACTGCACTCGTTAATCACGAGCAAGCAAAGTTGCTTGTGACAGTAAAAGCCATAAAAATTAGGAAGTCCGCAACTTTAGCTGAACCAGACAGTATCGTTCAAGCTATTTGCAGAGATATGTGGAAATCACTTAGCCGCGATGAAAGCGAGCAGGAGAGCGTTAAAAAAGGAAAATTGAAGTATTTAGATGGCTGTGGCGCTGGCTGGCCATCGAGAAAGTTTCTGCAGGGACGCGCGCTCTCGTCCCTCGCCCTTTAGCGTTTGAAATTACTGCACGGTTGCCGGATATACTTTCACCAGCACGATACGTGGCCCGTTCATCTTTTTGACGACAATATCAAAACCATCGAACGCGACTTTCTGCCCCTCTTGCGGCAGATTACCCAACTTGGCCATAATCAATCCGCCCACCGAGTCAACGTCGTCGATCTCTTCGATATCGCCACCCAAAATTCGCTCCAGTGAGAAGATCGGCAAACTACCTTTACCCACCAACGTACCATCCTCAAGACGCGTCCAATCATTGTCGTTAAGACGGAACTCGTCGCGAATTTCACCCACCAATGCACCCAACAGGTTATCAAGTGTAATAAAACCACGCGGTACCAAGCCTTTTTTGCCGATGATGGCAAAGTGCGGCGCGCCACTGCGTACGAGGCGAAATAAGGCTAAAGCAGACATGCGAGAGGAAATATACTGGACCGGACGCAAATACTCTTTCAAGCTTTCTATCGACTTCCCTTCTTGCTGCGCGAAGAAAAGATCCTTCATATGCACAACACCAAGAACGGTCACCCCATCATCGTCAAAATAAGGATAACGACTAAAGCGATGGCGATAAATAATTTGCAAATTTTCGTGGAGGCTTAAATTGGCATGTAGTGCCGCAACCTCATTAATTGGCCGCATCAGATCCGATACTTCGAGTTCACTGAAATCCAATGTTTGCGCAAGCACATTCCACTCATCCGGCGTGAACCTTTCGCTGGAGCGGCTGCTCCGTAAAATCAATTTCAACTCATCGGCAGAGTATTGCGTATCATGGCCGTGGCCTTGCGCTAAGCCAAATAATTTTAGTAGTCCGTTGGCGCTGGCGTTCAACAACCAGATTGCCGGATACATCATCCAGTAGAAACCATATAGTGGCAACGCACTCCACATGCCCACTACTTCAGGATTACGAATGGCCATGGTCTTTGGCATAAGTTCACCGACCACGATATGTAGGAATGAAATAACAAAAAATGCGAAGATAAAGGAAGCGCCGTGAATAATCTCGGGAGATGCAATGCCAATCCAGCCAAAAACGGGTTCCAACAATCCGGCAAAAGCCGGTTCACCAATCCAACCTAAACCAAGCGAGGCCAATGTAATGCCTAGCTGACAAGCAGATAAATAAGCGTCTAGCTGGCGGTGCACCGTCGATAAAATGCGTCCGCGTGTCCCGTGTGTTTTGGCAATTGCCCGAATCCGCGTTTGACGCAATTTAACTAAACTAAACTCGGCGGCAACAAAAAAGCCATTGAGCGCAACCAAAAATAGCGCGGCAATGACTAATAACAAGTTATTCAATGCATCTCTTCCATAATATAAACAAGCACTAAGTATAGGCGAACGAACACAGTGCGGTGTGATGCGTTTTTATGGGATGCAAGAAATAAGCCGCAAAACAAGCGATTTAACGGGCACAAAGGGTGAAACCAAGAATAAATAAAACTTTGACCTGATGGTCAAAGAAATATATTCATTTTTTTGGATAGAATCTGGAAGAGATTAATATCTAAAATTTCTCCATAAATTATTAATTTAATAATTTAATATTTAATAATTTATGGAGGATTTCGATTCCGGATTGATTCAGGATTGATTCAGGATTGAAAATTCAGAATTTATCATCCGACTTGCTAGCAAGATGATTTTTGGTCCGGTTTAAAAATGGCAACAGAGTGTGGCTAATGTGTACATAAAACCTACAAACTACATCATCGTTGCTAACGCACATTGTCGATAATGCTCTGCTGCCTTTTCAGCGTTTTCCAAACCCTCGTGCAATTGCGCCAGTTTAAGGTGCGCTTCGCGCACGGTACGTGGTTCAGTGGCATTCGATAACGCCTGCTGTAAATGGCGCTGCGCCTTGCCCCACAACTTTTGTTTAAGGCAAAAGGTGCCAAGCGTCAGGGCTAATTCAGGGTCCTGCGGCTCTATAGCCGTCCAAGCCTCACATCGTTCAATTTGCGTCCGCAGCGCCGGTGTCCCTTCGCCCGCGACCGAGTCACGGTATACGCGCATCAATCGCACATCCCACTCAACCATCAAAGACTTCTCGATCATATTCCGCGCTTCATCCTGCATTTCGCGCTGCGTAAAGGCGCTAGCGGCGCGAATGACAAGGGACGGCTTGACACGATCCTCTGCCGGAATCGTCAACCATAGACGTTGAAGTGACTCCGCATCATGCGAAGCATCCTTCAACAAATCGTCATATGCCAACTCACGCAGCCGACTCGACAGCACGGGATTCAATGCATCATGCTTATCGAGTGTTTTCACCAGGCGTAGGACTTCAGGCCAGTTCTTGGCTTGCTGGTTTGCTTTTAATGCCAGACGCAAAGCTTGAATATGGCGAATGCCGCTCGCATTAAGCTCACTCACCGCGACCAGCGCGGCTTGCGGCTTATGTTCGTCCACCAGCAAGTTCAGCGTCGTCATCAGGCGCGCCGTCTTCATCGCTTCTTTGTCTTCGATACTTGAGAGCCAGATATCGCGACGGTCAAACTGTCCCATGCGATGCGCGGCACGAGCGGCGATCAACGCTGCAACGCCCAAATTGTCGTTCAATTCAGCGGCACGCGTGGCGGCCTTTTCGGCTTGGCCAAAACGTCCCTCAAACAAAGACTTAAGAGCGTCACGAAGTGCTTTATTGGATCGCTCTTCACGCTTTTGACGGCGATAAGAGATCACTTTTCCTGGTAATTTTTGTGTAGTCCGAATGGCGCGGACCAATATATATAAGGCAATGAAGAACAACGCTTGCAATAACAGGAAAAAATTCAGCGACAAATCTATGCGCTTAAACGAATAAAACAACGCGACGTTACCAACGTTATAACGGGCAGCGACAGCCAAGCCAATGGCGGCGGCAAACAGGGCAATGAGCCAAAGAAAAAATCGCATAAACCTATCGCTTGTTTTTGTAAGTACGAATCGCAGCCAGACTGTCCAACGCTGGCATATTGATTGACAAATTATTACCTTGTATCTGCTTTAACAGGGCCTGCGCGGTCTGCGTCTGCTTGGCACGGGTATCAAAATATTTCGTGATAGTTTCTTGCGCTGCGATCAAATCACTGCGGAAAGCCGACTCATTATGTGACAACAAACCAAGCCTTGCATTGAGCAAGCGTAATTTCAGATTCTCGCGTGCGTAGTATGCTTGCGTGGGCGACAAGAGCAACGCATCGGGCGAATTGACCGTCCGTACTCGTATAAGCTGGCCAATTTCTACCCACATTTCGGCAGTCCAGCTTTGCCACGTCTGCTTAATTACGTCGCCCCAATTGGTGCGAAGCTGACCATTTATTGATGTTGTGTTATCAAAAGCGGTCTTACCAACCAAATTAGCATCATTAGCCTTAGACCCTTTCGATCCTACCGGATGCGATCCTTTGTTGCTCAGCTTCTCGACGGACTGATTGATAGGTGGACTGGCTGGCGCGTTAATTGGCTGACTGGCCACGGCTACCGGTTGCACGTCTGATAACAAGGGAAGACTGTCTATTTGACTAATTAAACTATCCAGGCGCACTGCAATGCCAGTGGTATCAAGCGTCGGTAGTGCCTTCAGTCTATCGATATCGTGCGCAATAGCACTACGAATGATGACGAATTGCGGCTTGTCGGATCGCGCCAAATTCTTATCGGCATTTTCCAAGGCGATCAATGCCCCCGACACGTTACCCGCTAATTGCAATTGCTGGCTGGCGGTAGACAAAACATCCTCGACTTCAGATAACGCCCAATCATCGCCATTTTTTGAAAGATCCTGATATAACTGCGCCAACGCAAGCTGCTGACTTTGAGACTCAACTTGCTTGTTTTCCAACACAGCAACTTTCGCCTGAAGCTCTTTAGTCCCGTCCTGAACCGATTTAACTACAACTTTAGTGTCGTTATTACTACTATCGCCCACTTGCAAACGTCGCGCCATCTCAGTGCGCAACTTCACATTTTCGTTGTGAGAACTCCACCATTGCGCGGCCAGCAAGACTGCAAGTATCAGCACGAGAACATAGACCGTGCGTAACTGCTTATTAGCACTTTTGCCATTATTCAATGCGTATGGCTGCAACACGGAAGTATGCGGCGGCGAAGACGACGCGTTAATTTGTGGACCAGCTGTAGGGCCAGCGGGCTGGTGTGAGTGGGGAGTGGATTGCGGTTCAGTCATAGTTAGAATTGTAACGCGTCGAGTAGTCGTTCGTCCCCTGAGCCTGTCAGGGTTACTGCAGTAAATCCTAGCGCATGTGCAGTATCGGCAATGCGGGCGTGGGGAACTAGTAAATTTTTCTGTTGCATTTTTACAACATTAGGATCATCTTGTGCAACGTTTTCCATGGTTTGCACCATCTGCATCAATATTCTAAGGGCTTCTGAACTTGTGACTATCCAGTCATTTTGGGTCATCAGCAATTCCTGCAATTGGGTCGCCACAGCAGGCGTCATCGCAGGAGCCTGACGGCGGTATGACGAGAGCGACAACACCTCAGCGCCAGCAGCGCGCAAACTATCGGCTAACAACTCACGTCCACTGTCACCACGTACGATCAATACGTGTCGCCCTGATAAGCCAGGTAAATCTAACGCCTCCAGCAATCCTTCTGAGTCCGTTTTTGCAGCGTCAGGTGGGCTAAAAATAATCGCATTTTGTGCGCTGACGCCGTGGCGTCCCAACGCCAGTCGGCTACCTTCACCAACAATGCCAATTGCCACGCCGGGCGGCCACTGCGCTATATACTTGAAAGCCGCATCAATGGCATTAGGGCTGACAAACGCGACCATTGCAAAGCGATCAAGCGTTACCAACGTTGCTTGTAATTCAGCATCATCGGTCAGCGGTAGAATTTCCAATAATGGAAAGATAACCGGTTCTCCACCTCGGGCCGTAATCTCTTGCGCCAGCAGTACCGCTTGCGCTCGCGGACGTGTAATCACGATCGGTCGCCGTCTACTCATGCAGATCAAACTCCTAAAATGGTTGCCTTGTTGCTTTGCTGCGTCGCTTTACTAGGTTCCTTGGGCTTCTCGCAAAACATCAAAAAGCCATTAAAACCGCTAAAACTATTAGCAGAAGCACCGACTCCTTCATATATCGCGTTAGAACCTTATTGGAATCCTCTGATTAAGCATCTTCCGCGAAATCCTCTTTACATGCAGCCAGAATCGCAGCAGCACCTTGCTGTTCGAGTAATTCGGCAATCTGCATGCCCAGCGCTTCGGGCGCGTCAGCAGCTCCTATGATATCGGCGGTCACTGATCGTAAACCATCAGGTGTACCGATCATTGCGCGCAAACGCATATTGGGACCTTCTATAGTTGCAAATGCCGCCAGAGGAATCTGACAACTCCCTCCAAAAACCCGCGACAAAGTGCGTTCGGCGGTAACCGCCCGAGCACTGGCTAAATGATTTAAAGGAGCGAGTGCTTGCTGCAGATCATCGCGACCCTCACAAATTTCGATGGCCATCGCGCCCTGCCCCGGTGCTGGCAGACTTTGTTCTGGCGCGATCACCGCCCTTATCCGTTCAGCTAATCCCAGCCGTTTCAAACCTGCTGCAGCGAGAATAATAGCCGCATATTCGCCCTTATCCAATTTACCCAAACGCGTATCCAAATTACCGCGCAAAGGTTTGATCACCAAATGCGGAAAGCGCGCAGCTATCAACGCCTGACGTCGAAGACTACTCGTTCCGACAATCGCGCCCGTTGGCAGTGTCTCAATAGATGCGTAATCGTTAGATACAAAAGCATCACGCGGATCTTCGCGCTCCAACACGGCCGCCAGCGCAAAACCTTCGGGCAATTCCATTGGCATATCCTTCAATGAATGCACCGCCAAATCAGCGCGGCCTTCAGCCATTGCCACTTCCAGCTCTTTAACGAAAAGACCTTTACCACCTACCTTGGACAACGTTCGGTCAAGTATTTGATCCCCGCGCGTAGTCATACCGAGAATTTCAACGACGCAGTCCGGATATAATTCCATTAATCTAGCACGCACGTGTTCGGCCTGCCACATGGCTAAGCGACTTTCGCGGGATGCAATTATTAACTTGGAGGGAGGAAATATTTTCAACACACGCTCTTTCATGTTTTATCAAAGTAGCCCAATACGGCCACACCCGCGTCGCAACGACGCAGGCTGTCAGGCCAAATTCTAGCATGCGCCCCTTCAGCGTCTGTACTAACAATCAATGGAAACCGTACTTAACATCCGGTTATTGGTAATTTTCGCGTTGTTTACTTGCGCTCCTGTCGTCGTTAAAGAGCATCTTAGAATACGAACACCACATTATTGCACCTTGGCATTGTCGATTGAACTGCTATTCCATCCCTATTTGAGTTAATGTCTTAGTCTTTGGTTGTAATCGGGCTAACAAGTTATCGTTGGCCAATTTCTATCTTTCATTCAGAAAAGCAGACAGCACGTCCACCATGGCAAAAAAACTGATCCCCTCGACATCTCCCGCTCGCACCAAGAGTCCCCTTCCTAATAAAGACGCTCCGCTCAAAGAAGATATCCGGCTGTTAGGACGTCTGTTAGGCGACGTCTTGCGCGATCAGGAGGGTGATGCCGTATTTGACGTAGTCGAAACGATACGCCAGACTGCCGTGCGTTTTCGTCGCGAATCAGATCAACAGGCCGGCGCTGACCTTGATAAGTTATTGAAAAAACTAACACGCGACCAGACCAATTCTGTTGTGCGTGCATTTTCGTATTTCTCGCATTTGGCCAATATCGCTGAAGATCAGCATCACAATCGTCGCCGTCGCGCGCATTTGCTGGCTGGTTCAGCTGCGCAGCCGGGCAGCGTTGCACATGCGCTGACCAAGCTTGATGACGCTGGCGTATCCGGTGCGACGGTGCGTAACTTTCTAAAAGATGCCCTGATTTCGCCCGTACTTACCGCACATCCAACGGAAGTACAGCGCAAGAGTATTCTAGATGCTGAGCGGGAAATAGCCCGTCTGTTAGCCGAGCGTGACAAGCCGCATACACCAAAAGAGTTGCGTGACAATAGCGAACTTTTACGTGGTCGCATCGCCACCTTGTGGCAAACACGTATGTTGCGCTATTCGAAGTTGACGGTCGCGGACGAAATAGAAAATGCTCTGTCCTACCACCGCATCACTTTTTTACGTGAATTACCTGCGCTTTACGACGATATCGAATCTGAAATCGCCACCCAGTTCCCGACCCGCGCCCGCCAATCAGGTGCCGTCGCACCTTTGGCTCCCTTTGTGCAAATGGGAAGCTGGATCGGCGGCGATCGCGACGGTAATCCGAATGTCAACGCTGATACCATGAAGCACGCATTGCAACGGCAATCGACCACCATCCTCGATTTCTATCTGGAAGAAGTTCATCTATTAGGCGCAGAACTTTCGGTATCGACGCTGATGGTTGGCGTCAACCCAGAGTTAGAGGCATTGGCTCAGTGCTCGCCTGACATGTCAGACCATCGTTCCGATGAGCCGTACCGACGCGCCTTAATCGGCATTTATGCGCGACTCGCTGCGACCGCCCGCGATCTTGGTGCGACCAATATTTTGCGTAATGAAGTTGGCGCCGCGTCACACTACGTCACCGTGTCTGAGTTTACGCAAGAACTGCAAATCATCGAAGACTCGCTGGTCGCCAACCACGGCGGCGCACTGGTTAAGCCGCGCTTATCTACTCTAAAGCGCGCTAGCCAAATTTTTGGATTTCATCTGGCCTCGCTGGACATGCGTCAAAGTTCCGACGTGCATGAACGCGTACTCACCGAGTTATTTGTCCGCTCAGGCGTAGAACCGAAATACAACCAACTCAGCGAAGAGCAAAAAATTGCCCTGCTTTTAGCTGAATTGCATAATCCACGTCCGCTTTTCTCGCAATATATAAGCTATACGGACGAGACCAACTCAGAGCTTAGCATTATGCGGATGGCACGCGAAATCCGTCAACGCTACGGTGCACGTGCGATTCGTAACTACATCATCTCGCATACTGAAACCGTCTCTGACTTGCTAGAGGTCATGGTCCTTCAACAGGAAACCGGATTGCTACGCATCCAGCTGGACACTACCGACAACAGCGCTAAGGCAGTCGTCAACAGTGAGCCTGAGTTGATGGTCATTCCGTTGTTTGAAACGATTCCCGACCTGCGCGCTGCAGCCGACATTATGCAGCGCTGGATGTCCCTACCACCCGTCGCGAAGCTGATTGTAGAACAAGGCCGCTTGCAAGAAGTCATGCTGGGATATTCCGATTCCAATAAAGATGGCGGTTTCCTGACCTCAAATTGGGAATTATATAAAGCAGAAGTCGAACTGGTTCGCGTCTTCGATGCTGCGGGTGTCAAACTTCGCTTGTTCCATGGACGGGGCGGCACAGTTGGTCGTGGCGGCGGCCCAAGCTATCAAGCTATCCTGGCGCAACCACCAGGCACGGTGAATGGTCAAATTCGGCTAACCGAACAAGGCGAAATTATTGCGTCAAAATTCTCAAACCCAGAGATTGGTCGCCGTAATCTGGAGCTGCTGGTGGCAGCAACACTAGAAGCCAGTCTGATGCCGCATACCGCTGTCGGTAAGCAAGCCAAAAAATTGAGCGAATTTGAACAATTAATGGATGGCTTATCCGACCGTGCCTATCAGGCTTACCGCCACCTCGTTTATGAAACCCCCGGATTTACGGATTATTTCTTTGAAGCGACACCCATTGCAGAAATCGCAGAACTAAATATTGGCTCGCGTCCAGCTTCCCGCAAGTCGACCCGTCGGATTGAAGATTTGCGTGCCATTCCGTGGGGATTCTCTTGGGGTCAATGTCGCTTGTTGCTGCCGGGCTGGTATGGATTCGGCAGTGCATTATCAGGATGGTTGAACGATGCCGATGCGAGAACCAAAACGCAAAAAATGACACTGTTGCGTACCATGTATAAAGAATGGCCGTTCTTCGCCACACTACTCTCAAACATGGATATGGTGCTATCTAAAACAGACTTGGCTGTTGCATCACGTTACGCAGCATTAGTAACTGACCGGAAATTGCGGAACAGTATTTTTAAGCGGATTGTGCAAGAACATGAACTCACCAGCAGCTTGCTGTCATCGATTACCGGTGCCAAGGAGCGACTGGCGAATAACCCATTGTTGGCACGCTCAATAAAAAATCGGTTCGCTTATCTCGATCCGCTCAATCACTTGCAGGTGGAATTAATCAAACGTCACCGTAGTGTCACGGCATCGGGCAAGACAACTGAAGAACGGGTCAAACGCGGAATACATTTAAGCATTAATGGTATTGCAGCAGGATTACGGAATACGGGTTAAACAAAATACTTCTGTTTGTCGTAGACAATATTCAATACAAATAAAAAGTAGGCTGAATCAATGCATTGATTCAGCCTACTTTTTTATTCCAGGCAAATTGGAAGCGTAAAGGTATGCTCTCGATGGTTCAATGACGTGTTACTCATCATCCGGTCAAATGATCTCAAAATCCACCACATCAGATTATGTTAACTGCGGATTCAGAGTCGAATTCTGTCAACCTTTCACGCAAAAATAAACTCCCATGGCTTTGCATTACTGAGCCATAGTGAAGCCGCCTTACTACAATTTACCGCGCTCATATGATTCCGGTTGGGCAATGAAAGCCATCAAATAACTTACCAGTCAGGGGATTCGGCAAACTGTCAGTTTGTAAGTCAAGCACGACCTGCCGACCATCAAATGTGTATTCCACTGCAACCCGATTGGAAGAGGCCGTCTCAATTGCGCGACCACGCGCCACCAAGTGAAATAGTGCCCATGGTCCATCAGTCCGATCGGATGAAGTATCAGGACGCACCCGTGGGTTAGCCGAGATCTCCGCCATTGCGCCACCGCGTGGACCCGGCCAACTCACCCTAAAAGGTAATATTGGTCCGTGTGAATATCGAAATGCCTGCCCGTCAATATCCACCAACAGTTGTGTAATTGCTGGATCAATCGAGGCTACTTTTACATTCATTTTCCATGACATTCGTTTCGAGCCTGGATCGCGGAAAAACACTTCGCGGATCGCCGCTGCTCGCTCAAATGGTGCTAAATCGGGACCACTCACCACCGGCAGCGCCGAATCGACTACTTTATAACGCCAAGGTTTTATACTGCTATCAACAAGTCCCGTGAGATGTTTCTGAAAGAAGTCGTCAATCAGACCACCGCTAGAAAAGACACGAATAAAGTCCTCAATATCAACCTCCTGATTACTTGTCACGAAAGGATATTTCCCCTCGATCGCAGTCCGGCAAGCGTGCCCTACCCCTGTTTCTATTTGCATTGACAACAATGCCACGGCTTCCTTCAATTTGGCAGTTTGTAATCGTTTAATGTCATGCCGAACCGTTTCGGAAGCATGTTCGGCAACACCGTACAATACCGCTTGGAAAGGCTGCGGGAGGCGTGCCGACTCCATCCGCAGCTTGTCACCAATATCATTAACCAACGGCAACTCACTATTGGCGAGTGCATTGTCAGCGACTACCAATAGTGTGTATTGCTCGTTAAGCAAACCGACAATGGCGTCTAATTGTAACGCTCTTTCAACCACGGGAATAACCCGCAAAGCTGGTCCACTTCCGGTATCTGCCTGACCAGTCACTACCTCACGCAGCGCGGCGAATCGATTGTCCACCAATTCTTTTTCCAACTTTAGATTTCCCCTCCCATTAGCATTCAATGTATTAGGAAGTGAACTTGGGGTTCTAACGCCTTCTGATGTTTTACCAATAATTGCCAAAGCTTTATCGGTCAAGGATTCATCCGCAGACGAAGCGAGAAAGGACAGCGAAGTTTCACTGGTTGCAGCACGTGCAAGTCGGACCAACGGTGAATCGGGGGCTGCCAAAATACGCAGAGCCTGAACGTCAAGAGCCAACGAACCGGTCGTGACATTTGCAATGCTGGAAAGTGGCCGAATATCGTCCAAAAATTGATACCAGTAATTCCCGTAATCCGTCAGGTACTGGCGGCGGATATCATTAATGGTCCGAGTAGTTAGCGCATGAACCCCATTTCCCTGAGCCAAATAAGCCTGCTTGACATCCCCGCGTCGCCCCATCACCCATGCGTCCGCTATTTGTGCATGACTCACAAATTCTGGCAAACGCTTATTAAAAACATGATGGTACCCGTGATAAGAATACAAGCCAGGCACTCCGCGTTCCAGCGACGAACCATTTTTCATCGTCAGGATAACGTTCGCCTGCGGACCAAGTACCCGCAACAACGTAAAATTGTCGGGAGCCTCTTTTTCCATTGCAGCGATAGCACGCTTATAAAGTCGAGTCGTAATGGGATTATTATCCAAAAAAGTACGCGCAACTCTAATAAGATCCTCATTTTTTGGTGACAAAGATTGTACTTGCTGCCCTTCTGCAAAAAGTGCAGTCAAATGAGGCATCAAAGCCGTCTGACCACCAAGTTCCTCGGCACTATCAAAGCGCTCCCAGTCATGTAATACCCAACTTTTAATCGTCTGTCCATTGAAATGGTCTTTATCGAACAGCATCAGGTAAGCCGCAAGCGTGTCATAAACGGCGTCCGCGTCCCTTGCCTTGATATTAGCAGCCAGAGCGGTATCAATACGTCTGACGATTTGTGGCAATAGCAATTGTTGCTGTAGAGACGCGTAAGTTTTTTGTCCTGAATGTTCAATCGCGGGCGCGGCATAGAGGCCGTAACGATAGGCACCGCCTGGGCTCTCTACATTGAGGTCTTTATAGCGCGACAAATCACGGGCCGAATCAAGCACTGTTGAAATCTCCCATAGATTTGGGTTTTTTCGGTAAGACATCACAAGCTCTTCCAGCGCAAGAGTCTTGCCTTTAATTGTTTGCAAATATCTGTGGTTATTGCCGAAACTTCCCACTAGTGCACTTCCGAACCAGACAAAAAGTGTTATCGTTAAAAAATGCCCTACCATTCGTATCAGTCGAAAACGCCATTCCCAACGTAAGTTGGGCCGAACCAGATGTGCCTCCGGAATGATAACGTGTCGAAATAAGTTATTCAGAAAAAAACTGCGATTGTTTGTTCGACTGCTGCCTTGCGAGTTGTTACCAGGTTGATCACCGCCGAGCGTCTTCAACTCTTCAAAACCACGCCGAAACCGCTGAAATAATGTTGCGCGATCTACAGCCAGAATTTCACCTGTTTGCGCTGCGCTGGTAAAGTAGACACCACGTAACCCACTGCGAAGTTGCGTATCGTCATAGAGAGAGTCGAGGAAAACCTGTCCGAGGAATTCTGTTAACAGGACAGACAAACTCCGAAATTCCTGAGGTAGGGCATACAGCTTCTTACGTCGGACGAGATCATATTCCTCTTGTAGACGACTATCGACACCCGCCTCAAGGCGTAGTCCCAGCAACGCAAGCTCCTGCTCGTAGTTAGCACCGGTTTTTTGAAATACGGTCGTTACACTTTCTTTATGATAAGGAAGCGTGAAACCCCATATTTGGGCACGCTGCTCTACTGTCAACGATTGAAAATACTCAGAAAATCCAGGCAAGAAATCCAACTTGGTGATAACGACATAAACAGGAAAGCGAATCCCAAGATTACTGCGCAGTTCAGTGAGTCTCGCACGCATCGTTGTTCCTAAGATGGCACGGGATTCAGATGTTCTTTTGAGTAAGTCAGGAACGCTTACCGTCAGCAGCACGCCATTGAGCGGTGCACGCGGTCGATATTTACGTAATTGCCCTAACAAGCCAGTCCATTCGGCGGCATTCACATTCTTAGTTTTTCCACTCTTTTGATCGTCCTGCTCAACGTAGCGCCCTGCGGTGTCAATCAGCACAGAGTCGTTCGCATACCAATAGTCACAATTATGTGTGCCGTTTTGCTCCGTCAAAGCGGCCTCACTCGCCTCGTTGACCAGGGGAAACTCAAGACCAGAGTTACGTATAACTGTGGTTTTTCCCGCTCCGGTGGTACCAATTATCATGTACCAGGGAAGTGCATACAAATATCGCTTTCCCTCAAGCAGTCCAGTTATTCCACTAAGGCCACGCATCATCTTCAATTGCCGAATAGCCTTCGAGACAACTGACCTAACCGCATGTATCTCAACACGGGCAACGTCTGATGACTGATTTTTTATGGGATGAAAGACTTTCCGCAATAAATCATCGTCACTACGCATTGCCTGTACTAATTTATAAAGCCAATACGTTCCATAACCAATCACTACCATCGATACAATGAGCACCCGCAGCCATTCGGATGCTAGCGGTTGCACATCACCTAATACCAGCAGTGGTCCGGCATTCCAAATTAGTAAACAAAATGCAGCAACGCCAACGATACTTGCGGGCAAATGCATTAGTCTGCCAAGCAAGGCTGCCAGTAATAAAACAATCAGCGTCACGCGCATAGCAGTGCCAACCATCGGGTAAAGCCCGCCGAATCCAAATAACGGGCCCACAAACCAAATAGCCAGGGCGATTAACAATAAGGCGACAAATACAAATACTTGTCGTGAAAAAATCAAATCAACTATTCTTTTAAGAGAAGACATTGCGTTCCTGTTACTGCTTAACTACGATATCTACGCGGCGGTTGCGCGCGCGTTCTGCTGCGGTTGCATTACCAACAATGGGCTCTGCGGCACCCCTCCCAATGGTCACTATAAGGTCTCCGGAAATCCCGTGAGTTTTAAAATATTGACCAACGAACCCGGCACGCTTTTCAGATAGCACCTGATTATCAGGAAATTCAGCGGTGTGAATACGTTGACTGTCGGTATGACCGATGATGGTTACCTGTCCACCCATACGGATAATTTCACTCGCCACTTTGTCTAAAGTCGGTCTGATATTATTCTGCACCGAACTCTTCCCTTGAACAAACATCGTATCTCCCTGGAATGTGACGATACTACGATCGGCCTCGTCAGATACACTTACCAAGCCAGCCGAAATTTCAGATTTCAATAAAGCAGATAGACGTAAAGGAATCACCTTGGCTGGTGTCAGCGACACCCGAGACGGTTGTAGTGACTGTTTAGCGATAGCAATAATATGCCGTTCGATTTCGACGCTTTTTTCAAGTAAATGGTATTTGTACCAAAAAAATAATCCAAACAGGACCAGGCCCAGTAGCGATGCCATAGTCCATACCGGCAAACTACGTAAGAGCGACATTCGACCTGCTGGTTCACCCTGCCAATGCTGCGACAATCCCGGTTTGAGTGGGTCGCGCGCGCTATTAAGTAGGGTCAGAAGTCGCTGACGAATATTGTCAATATGACGTCGTCCATCGGCTATAACGCTATAGCGCCCCTCAAAACCAAGTCCGAGAATATGCAATAAAATCTCGATGACACTTTCGTATTGCTGCGGGTCACTTGCCAGACGTCCAAGGAGTAAAAAAAACTTCTCCCCGCCATCATTTTCACCCTCAAAGGTGACTAACAAACTTTTCAGTGCCCATTCGCCTCCAGCCCATTCAGTGCGATTGGCGCTTTCATCCAAGGCAGT
Organism: Glaciimonas sp. Gout2; assembly: GCF_035018905.1. NCBI lineage: Bacteria > Pseudomonadati > Pseudomonadota > Betaproteobacteria > Burkholderiales > Oxalobacteraceae > Glaciimonas > Glaciimonas sp. Gout2. Next base: position 31,924 of record NZ_JASJXA010000037.1, read on the forward strand.
ACAAATACAATACCGCACTACCGTCACGTGCTTCCATGGAAGATTTGCGGTATCGCACAAAGTCTGAAAATCAAAAATTTCGCGCACTAACAACAAATAGAGTGCATCGACTTTTTCCCTCTCTGTGAGCTTTTCAGGCATGTCGGCTAATGCGCGTAACAAAGGTCCGGCGGCTTCTAGCAACGGATTTATGGCCGCCTTTACTTTGATTAGTCGACTCTGAAGACTATTCGCCAGATCAAATTCATTGGAAACCTCTGCAACCGATTCGGATCTTTTTAGTTCCGACTCTTCGGCATTCCACAATAATGTAGCGGATAAACCAGCTTGTTTTACGCCCTGCGCTGGATTGATAGTTTCTCCGCTTGACGCATCTTCACGTTGGTCGCCGCCATCACTTTCGGCTGACGTACTCATTTATTTCGCACTCCCCATAATTCAATTTGAAGCTCTGGGAAAACTCCTGCAACATGCATAGCAAGTCCACCATGCTTCGCTATCTGCTCCCAGAGCGGCCCGCTACGTGCCAGCTCAAAATATACATACCCGGCATTGAATGGAATTTGCCGCGGCGGAACGGGTAATGGGATAAGCGACAAACCAGGCAAGTGCGAGCGGACCAGTTCCGGTAAGCGTTGCGGTGGACCAATTTTTGTTTGTGCAGCAAAATGCATTTTTAATGTATCGGCTGGCATTTGCGCGCTAACGGCCAGTACCAAACTGGTGAAACCAGCCAATTCTGTGGGCAACATCGCAGCATTCCGAATTCCATGCGCCTGGTCAGTCAAAGGAATGGGTTGTGCACTTCGGATGAGTACCTGGCTCAGTAGATCGTATATATTGTCAACGAGCGGCTTAATACTTCCGTATATGGACATGTGGTTGTAACCAGGTACGACAACAGGTCGACGGGTCTGCGGACGCACAAACGTTGACAGCTCGCCTGACAGCATGATGAGTTGACGGTACAGTTCAACCGGGGCAATTTCGCCGATCTGGCACATGTGCTCCAGCAATGGTTCATACCGGTTTAAAATTTGCAATAAAAGGTAATCAGAAACCTCAGCACCAGCTCCGGCCTTACCATCACTACCGGAAAGGCGAGCCGAAAGTGCATCAGCCCGTAATTTAGACAAACCGTGCAATTGCAATATCCACTCGCGAAGTAAGCTATTCGCGGAGCAACCCGTCACAGGAGGAATATGATCGTTGTCATGCAGAGTAACAGCACCATCCGACTTTAACGACTTGATGCGAGTTAACGCGATGCCAATCCACGACTCAGTTAGCTCGCTCTCGGGAAGGAGACGTAAGCGCAAATGACATAACTGAACGGGTTTTGGTCCTTGCCCAATTGCGTTACTGTCGCGCAGTTCATCGTCGAATGCGAGGTAACGAGCCAATGATCCTCCTCGATCATCAAAAGTCGTCTCTTCTGCATTCGGTAAGCGCAATGGAACGGCCAGATAGATCGTCTGATTTTGATGCTCAGGAACAATCGTCAATGGCGGCGGTGGCGGTGTATGAATGGGAACATCAAACGGTGTGCCGTCTGAAAAAATACCGGAGCCACTTTTAAATACTAACTTTCCAAACAGTAAGGTTTCTCTATCAATTTCATACTGATTGAATCCCCAAAAAAATGGACTTAGCGACGCCGTCCTTTTATGAGAAAAATGTTCGAAATAACGTTCCTGCTGCTGAAACAATTGTGGTCGTAAAAAAAGTCCTTCGCTCCACACTACTTTGTTATACCAACTCATTTTTTAATCCAGTTCAGTGATCGAAACAGTCTGCTCATCGAGATAGATCTTGAGCCTCGCCTTGTCAGCGGGAATTGCGGCTCTGTACCATGCCGCATCCGGCGCAACGTCCAACGTATGAATCACTCTCCACACAGATTTCCCCAAATCACGAAAGCCTGCCAATACAGCAATAGAAGTGGTTTCTGGATGTGTTTTTCGCTGGATTATCTGCTTGTTACCGGGACGCAGAATGAACTCATCCATGTGAAGCAAGTCCGATCCGATTACATTTTTTCCATTATTTTGTAAAGAAATAAAATCCGCATCGTCAAAACTTGCAGCCGACTTAAGTTCGTACACTCTCACCATAACCGGCGCAGATCGACCTCGGTCGTCTTGATTAACATGTCTACTTGCCTCAATCTGAAGGTCCAGTTTAGTTTGCTCTTTAATAGGTGATCCGCTACTACATGCCATCAGCGTCGATATCAGCAAGAGTGCTCCAAAGTGCCTTAACACAATAAATTGAAATTGGTGTTTAGGAAATAAATCTGAATACATTTGTAGTAAGAAAAATAGGGCAAAAAATGGTTGCCCACAATGCCCTGAAAAAACAGAACACTCTGCCCAACCTTCTCAAAAAAATCCGCCAGAAAATTCTCCGGCGAAAAAAATCTGCATCACCAATTGGAAAATGCAATAAATTTAATTTTAGGCCACGTTCTTTTTAATATCGAACGTTGCGGTGATTGCGCCTCCGCTGCCACCTTGTGCGTTCTGAACCACATATTCGTGCTTCAATCTAGAGAACGACAAACGCACCGTTTCTTTCGGGCGCGTCTCATCAATGCTGGTGCCCGAAGCCGCAACACGCGTAACCAAAACGTCGTTCATGGTCAACTTAAGATATTCCAGTGGATTGCCGCCTGCTTTACGCACGACAAGAACTGACTCATCAATATGTTTACCGCTCAGGCAATATTGAATTAAGTTAGGACTAGCACGATCGATATAGTGTTGAAACTCCAAATCGTCAACGGTCGCTTTACCAGCACCGCCGCCGGAACCTGCATGCATATTTGACTGTTGGGAAACACTCCACGACCAACTTAAGACTTCAATTTCCGCTTTATGACTTTTGTCAGACGATTCGCCGTCAATGCCGTTAATCTTAAGAAACATATCCTGTGCCATGCGCGTTATTCCTTTTTTCTTTGGTTAAAAAAACTTCTAGGTGAGTGATTTGAAAAATTCCGTCATACCAATTACTGGAATTATTTTTTTTTAGGCGAGCGCCGCATCGCTCCGTTTCTTTAACGATGTGTCTAAATAGAAACCACCGCTTCGCTCATCAAAAATATTACTATTTATTTAGCGCTAAATAGGTTGTAGCGCTTCTCCGCTCCATAGCTTTCAAACTGGTTTGAAAGCTGGCCACGATTAACCAGGTATTCCAGAATCGGAGTTGGTATGTTCAAACCAAATTCGTCATGAGGCCCTTATATATATGGAAATCCACGCCATGTATCCTGAGTTGGTTATGGCGCCTCCTTAATTAAAGGTAACTTTGCCACCAGGCGTAGAGAAACCGTCAAACCCTCTAACTGAAAGTGCGGCCTCAAGAAAAATTTAGCTTGGTAGTAACCAGGGTTGCCCTCGACATCTTCTACAACCACTTCGGCGGCCGCTAATGGACGGCGGGCCTTGGTTTCTTGAGACGAGTTGGCAGGATCTGCGTCAACATAATTCATTACCCACCCGTTCAACCATTGCTGCATTTCTTCACGCTCTTTGAACGAACCAATTTTGTCCCGAACGATGCACTTAAGATAGTGAGCGAAGCGAGAGCAAGCAAACAAATATGGAAGACGCGCCGAAAGATTCGCGTTCGCGGTAGCATCGGCATCATGATACTCAACAGCTTTTTGGAGTGATTGCGCCCCGATAAAGGCTGCATAATCTGTATTCTTTCGATGGATCAATGGAATGAAGCCATTTTTTGCCAGTTCCGCTTCACGACGATCCGAAATCGCAATTTCGGTAGGGCACTTAATGTCGACTCCGCCATCATCGGTAGGAAAGGTATGGCAGGGCAAATTTTCTACAACGCCACCGCTTTCAACGCCACGAATTAATGTGCACCAGCCATAACGCTTGAATGAACGATTAATGTTCACTGCCATTGCATAGGCCGCATTTGCCCAAACATATTTCAGGTGATCAGCGCCATCTGTGGTTTCTTCAAAATCGAATTCGTCCACCGGATTGGTATTAATACCGTATGGCAGACGCGCTAAAAACCGCGGCATAGTCATCCCGATATAGCGCGCATCTTCTGAATTACGCAACGCATTCCAGGATGCATATTCCAGATTCTGAGTAAATATCTTCGTCAGATCGCGCGGGTTAGCCAGCTCTTGCCAGGAATCCATTTGCAGCACAGACGGCGACGCCCCTGTAATAAATGGCGAATGTGATGCAGCGGCGACCTTGGCAATAGAGGCTAAGAGATCGACATCCGCCGGCGTATGATCAAAGTAATAATCGGCAACGAGACAACCATATGGCTCACCGCCAAGTTGCCCATATTCTTCTTCGTAAATCTGCTTGAAGAAAGGACTTTGATCCCATGCCACGCCTTTATAACGTGTCATGGTACGCCGTAATTCGTCCTTCGAAACATCCATGAATCGAATTTTTAGATTCTCATCTGTTTCGGTATTGGTGACCAAATGATGCAAACCTCTCCATGCACTTTCGACCTGTTGAAATTTAACATGATGCAAAATCAGATTGATTTGCTCCGATAGTTTATGGTCAATTTCTGCAATGATTGTCTGAATGTTTTTGTAAGCATCATCGCCTATCGTGATCGCATTTGCGAGCGCTTGCTCGGCGAGTGTTTTGACGGCACTCTCTACCGCCTCACGCGCCTGCTCGGTTTTTGGTTTGAACTCTCGTGACAGTAAGGCACTGAAATCAGATTGCGACACTGCAGCATCCACTGCAGGTCGAGCTAACGTTTCACGTACAGCCATATTTTCCTCTTTGAATTAATTAATCACTACAATTTGGCGGCCGAATAACTTTGTTGCTATTTGGAATCTGGCGTCTTTGGAGATGCTTTCTGGGATTCCGGTTTTGGGGCATTTGCCAATATGTTGAGTAATGCAGGATCCTTCAGCACACTAGTGACAAGACTTTCTGCGCCGGCCTTTCCATCCATGTATGTCTGTAGGTTTGCTAGTTGGGTCCTGGCTTCTAAAAGCTGTGACAACGCCGAAACCTTTCTGGCGATGGCTGCAGGAGAAAAATCTTCCATATTTTCGAATGTCATATCCACCAGGAGTTGGCCATTACCGGTAAGGGTATTAGGTACTGAAAATGCCACACGCGGGTTCATCGCTTTCATACGTTCATCGAAATTATCCGTATCAATACTAAAAAATTTTCGATCGCCGATTGGTGGCAAGGCGTCAATTGGCATCCCAGATAAGTCGGCGACAACGCCCATCACAAAGGGAAGTTCAACTTTTTTTTCCGAACCATAAATTTCGACGTCATATTCAATTTGTACTCGAGGGGCACGATTACGTGCCATAAATTTCTGCGAACTATTAGATTCAGACATAGGACCTTTAAATGACGTTGATAAATAAATAAACGTGTTACTCGTAAAATTTCTGGAATTAGTAATGAAAAAATCTGCTTGATTCGATTAATTCGATTAATTCGATTAATTCGATTAATTCGATTAATTCAATTACTTTCTGTTGCGCCATACGAACTAATTAATATAAAAAATAGTTAACATGAATTTAGCGCGCTATCCGGCTAGCGCGAGAAAAATTCCTGCGCCAGGATTGCACTGTAAAAGGCATTGGTATATAGGGAGTCAATCAAGCTATTTCAGAGAAATCGAGTCTGTAAAAAAGCCAAGCTTGATAGTCCTAATCATTCCGGATGATAGACAATTTTCCCCGACTCCATATCGATTCGAAGCCGCTTTATTGGCAGACCTTTGCCTTGCATATCCAACCAATATCGACTGATACCAGGTAAAATTTTTTGCTCAATAAAACTAATCAACGTACGAGCGCCGGTTTCTTCAGTGGGGCAGTGAGCGACAATATAGCTCACCACTTGCGAACTATATTCCAACGTAATCTGATGAGTTCGTTCCATACGAGCGCAAACACGATCTAGTTGCAGACTCACAATATGAGCAATGCTGTCGTCCATTAACGGAAGATAAGGAACGATACAAACACGGCCGATAAATGCAGATGGAAAAATACTTAACAACTCCGGCTGCAAAGCATCCAGCAAATCCTGAACTTCAGGAAGTTGATCCAAGTTTTCGCATACATTGGAAAGCAATTCGCCACCGACGTTGCTGGTAAGTATCAGCACGGTGTTTCTAAAGTCGATGACACGACCTTCGCCGTCCTCCATCCAACCCTTGTCAAAAACTTGATAAAAAACTTCATGCACGTCTGGATGCGCTTTCTCTATTTCATCGAGTAAGACAACGCTGTATGGCCGTCGACGGACCGCTTCAGTTAACACTCCCCCATCACCGTAACCCACGTATCCCGGAGGTGCCCCTTTTAACGACGAGACCGTGTGCGCCTCCTGATATTCACTCATATTGATCGTAATTAGATTCTGCTCGCCTCCATAGAGCATCTCCGAGATGGCAAACGCGGTCTCAGTTTTCCCAACACCCGATGGTCCCACCAACAAAAACACACCAATTGGCTTTCCTGGGTCGCTCATGCCAGCGCTTGCGGTCTGGAGCCGTTCGCTGATTAACGCCAAGGCTGCAGACTGACCAATCACCCGCTGCGCCAATTGATCAGGCAACTTCAATACGGCATCAATCTTATCTTGCAACATTCGCCCAACTGGAATACCCGTCCAATCAGCAACGATAGAAGCAATTACTGACGCATTAACCTCAGAATGGACCATCGGCGTATCTTGTTGAAGCTCTCTTAGTTCAGCTTCCAATTTACGCAATGCCTCTTGAAGGTCCGCCTCTTCTGGCTGATCCGACGGTTCGTCCGTCTTAACGGCAGCGTCGAATCCATGAATCGGCCATCTCGCTTCTGAAAGTTCCTGCACTCCTGCAAGTGTGGATACGGATATTTTTTCCTTTATCGAACCTATCGACGCTTTTGGTAGGGACTCGACAATATCCGGATTTGACTTAACTTCTTGAGTTAAAGTGCTTCCGGCTAACTTCTGGCGTATCAGGAGCAGACGTTCTGTTAACGCTTTTTCGGCTTCCCAACGGAATTCTTGCGTTTTGGCGTCCTGCTTAAGCTTAACTATTTTTATGTGTAATTTCGCGATTTTTTCTTGATTCGGCCTACCAAGACTTTGTTCTTTTTTTAGCATACCGGCTTCAATCTCAGCCGCAAGCAATTGGAAGCGCAACATCTGCAGGGCTGCTGGTGGAGCATGAAAGGTGATCGCAACGCGCGCGCAAGCAGTGTCTAGCAGTCTAATTGCCTTGTCGGGTAATTGGCTAGCGGGAATGTAACGATGCGAAAGATTAACGGCCGCCAGAATCGCCTCATCCAATATCCAGACGCCGTGATGTTTTTCCAATGTACTCACCAAGCCTCGCAACATCGTTATGGCGCTAGCTATCGCCGGCTCCGGAATTTGTACTACCTGAAAACGACGCGCTAGCGCTGGGTCCTTCTCAATGTGACGCTTATACTCACTCCATGTAGTGGCACCGATAGTGCGTAAAATCCCGCGTGCGAGCGATGGCTTCAATAGGTTGGCAGCATCGCCGGTACCCGCAGTGCCGCCAGCGCCAACAAGTGTATGAATTTCGTCAATAAACAAGATCACCGGAGACGTGGCAACGATCACCTCTTCCAACACGCCTTTCAACCTTAATTCGAATTCACCCTTCATGCTCGCACCAGCTAATAATGCCGCAACATCAAGTGATAATAATCTTGTGTCAGCAAGGGACGGCGGCACTTCCCCTCTCGATATGGCAAGCGCAAAACCTTCAACCACTGCGGTTTTTCCGACCCCGGCATCGCCAGTCAGAAGAGGATTGTTCTGCCTCCGTCTTAATAAGATATCGATGATGGTACGGATTTCATGCTCACGTCCAATCACCGGATCAATTTTTCCTTCACGCGCCTGCTGAGTCAAATCCGTACAGTAAAGCGCCAAACTATTTTGGGTGGGTATTCGCTGGACCATTGCGTTGTTGACTTCACCCGGTAACGCGCAAGGAAATCCGCCGCCATCGAACGAAGTTTCCCCTTCTTCAATTGATCCTTGGGTAATGACAGGAAGCATGTCAATCAGCTCCTGAATTGGAATATTTTTGAATCCAATAAAAATGCCCGTTAACACCCTACGCAGCTCGGGTGTAGATAACAATGCCACCAGGAGATGACTACTACGTATCTTTCTTTCTTCGAACTCTAATGACGCATGAATCCAGGCTCGCTCAATCACCAACTCTATGTGATGTGAAAAATCAATTATTGAACTAGCATCGGTAGGAAGATGACTCAACGCCTTTTCCAATCCGATTTCCAAGCAATCCGCATCGATTTGAAAATGTTTAACAATCCGTCTTAAATCCGAATCTTTAGCTTTAACAATATGGCATAGCCAGTGTGCAATTTCTACGTATGGATTACCACGAAGCTTGCAAAAAGTGGTTGCACTTTCAATGCTTTTGAAAAGCGTTAGATCAAGTTTTCCGAACAATAATTGACGAGATAAAGTCATATATTTTTGTATTGTATAAATGAGATTTGAAGAAAAAAATTTACGTCATCAACTTTAGCGGCGCTATGGTTTGACGTATTCAAGTTCGAGCATAGTACACACA
>NZ_JASJXA010000038.1:0-36636 GCF_035018905.1 Glaciimonas sp. Gout2
TTCGTCAGTAACTCACAAGAACTCTTGATGCGTAGATGGTTGATGTAACTAACGAAAGTCATTCCAGTATGTTTGTGAAAAGCACGTGAGAAGGCGCTAACGCTCTGGCCTGTCAGGGCGGCGAGATCAGGCTCATGCAGTTCATTTGAAAAATTTTTACTGATATACCTTAAGGCGAGATCTATCTTCGATGTCGCAAAGACGTCCGGCTCGGATATGTATTCTGAACTCGCTAGCCGCTTGCGACCGGCATCGCGCGACAGTAGTTCTATTAAAGTTAGAAATAGCTGTACCCGTCGAAAACCATGTGCCTCAGTTAATTCCTGCATCAATGGCTGCGCTAACAAGCCAGTTTCTGGCTCGAATAATAAGCCGCTATGCGATTCTTTTAATAATCTTCTGAGATACCGCAGTTCTGGAAAAATTTTGATTATATTCAAGGCCAACGCACTCGGAAATTGCAGCACAAGACAACGTTGTTTCACCGTCTCGATGCCAGGTAATTCACTGACCCAGTTATGTGCAAGATTAGGCCCTATCATTACCAGGTTTCCCGGAACGAAGGTGCCAATATAATCGCCGACAAAAAATTTTCCCGTTGTGGCAGTCACGAGATGAATTTCGTACTCGGGATGGCGATGCCAGCGGACAGTCTTGTAAGGATAACCATGCGACCAAGCACGAAACGACTCATTACCGCCAAGATGCACAACTTCAATATCTGGCACCATATCAGCACCCAACGCTAATCAGCATATCAGACCTCTGACGCCTGATTCATAGGGCATCTGGCAAACACACGTTTTTGATTTTTTAACGAGTTTTATTTTTATCCATAATTGGACTATGGATAATTCAAAAAGAAAAGCTGTCATTATTTTGTCCCCGCTGGTTGCACTGCGCTGATAGTCGTGCGACATACGGGATGTGCAAAAGGAAGTGCAAATCCCGCGGTCGAAACAGATCACGTCGTTATGGTTTATGTGACTTAGTCTAGATGCTCAATCTTTGAGGGACTACCAAAAAAAGTGCATGCCACGATACTTTTTTGCGATTATTTGACCCTTCACTTTTGAAGTCCGTAGTTCTAGCGAATCACTAAAGATTAAAAAAATTTGTTTTGAAAAATTATTAAGGCATATTTTTTGCCCTAAATCGGGATCGAATAAGCAAGTAATCTGTAGACAATGACCTCTAATGATTAGCGCTAAATACTGCTTCATCACCTCTGTAGACGTTAAGATTTATGAAAAAAGGATGTGACGTGGCACGATTTTTTTTGCCTCTTTTTTTGGACCGGATATGTGTAAGCGTAATTCGGAAAAGTACACTTACGATGCAACTATAAATACGAGGTTGTGAACCGATATAGGACGCATCTTAAGATTTTTCTTAACTTGTGTTCACATCATCAAATCTATCAAACGAATGATCAGATTTTTTAAACTCATGTTGGATACATATAATCCAGGCCAAAAGAGACCGACACATTAAGAAATAAAGTAATCGTGAATGACAAATCTGCATAGTCTGAGCGTGACCAGCAAAGCAGGATATGAACAATAATAAACACCAAAAATATAGGTGAGATTGGACGCATCTGCGCAAGAAGGTTGTGTATATTTATCGCAGGAGCGATGGCGGAGGAGTTGTGGCGTCACATCGAAAAACATGACGAAGGCTAGCATTTCATCGATCATCACGGACTAAAAGCGGCGATTGAAAAATGGAATGCAGGCGTGGCTATCGGCTACTTTGATGAAGGAATATCAGCGGTTACCTCGGCAGAATTGATGGGTGAAATTCGACAGTAAATTTCTAATCTGATTTTCCGAGTACAAGGTACGAATAGCTAAAGATGGCGCAAGAAGAGATGCCGACGGATGCGTCAGTCTCATGTTGCAAGCGCCGGGACATATATACTACCCAACCGCACCACCCGGCTACATCCGTCGGTCACCCAGAGTAATACTAAGGCGGTACGATTATGTATCCATATGTTGAAGCGCAACTGCAACTATTTAAATCTAGCTAGTAGATATTTCAAATTCGATATCGAATAGCTGAAGTCACGACAAAAACTTACGGCAGAAAAATTAACTAAACAAACGCAAAGCGCGCGTGGAACCTGCTGGAATTTCGGCACCGTCCATGTCGAGATAGAACGCATCCACCTGACCAGCGATTTCTGATAATTGCATGTCTGCCAGTGGCTGATTACTGTCATCCACCACCACACCGCTTAAACGCGATGCGAGCGAGCGAGCGCAGGCGACCATCGCACCATAACCATCGCGTGACTGAGAAACGCGTGGAACGTCGAGTAAAAGTGTCAGACGCGCCGTTGTTTCGCTGGTTGCGCTGGCATTTATCGACAGCGAGAACAACACCCCGCCATCGCCATCCGACATAATCAGACGACCTTCCGGGCGGGCATCAAAGCCTTGTCGGGTCAAAGCCGACATCAGCGTCGTTACTGCCCAAGGCGCCCCTTTGGACTGAATATTCACACCCAACTGAGCATCATGTTCAATCACGAATTGATGTAATGCGCGTGCGCCTTGCATCACTTCGGTCATATCAGGAATGTCCGGTTCAGCTCCAAGATCGTCGCATATCTGACGTAAACTTATTACCAATTCAGAATATTCAATCTCGTTCAATGGGTTACTACGATTCGCCATCTGTACACCAGCCATCAACGATTTGTAGATGCCGCCATGTGCAATCGGCTCCCATTCGCCATGACTATCTTCACCTATATAATTAACTGGTTTGTTGCCGACATAGCGCAAATTTTGGAGGACTGGCAAAATCTTATCGCCGCGCACCGGGGCTTCCAACGAAAGTGGAATCACGCAATCAATCAAGCCATCGACAGGTAATTCAATTTGCGGGGGAGCAACGGTCTTTACCATCACCGCCTCCAATCCTGCGACTTCTTCCGCTGCAGACGGCGCGGTCATTTGGCCCTGCGGTTCAATTGCCAATTGCTCTGCAGTCAATTCAATATTATCTTGTGGAATATCGTATGGCACCGATCCGTCGGGTGTGGCTTCTGGAGTAAACAATACGGGCTCATGTCGCTCTGATCGCTCAGACGGAGCCGCTGGCGGTGTCATCAAGACGTCGTCATGTGACGTGGAGAATGCCCGTTCAACACTTTTCTTGGCCTTATATTCTTGCCATTTATTATAAGAGACGACGCCAACAATAATGACACCGCCTATGACGAACAGACTGGTTTGTAGATCGGTCATGCTACTAAGGCCTCGAAAGCGAACATACTGGCAAATACAACGGTGCCGGAGTACGCGCAAATAACGGTTGAAATAGGGAGCTAGTCATGTCCACTGCCCGCAGTCTGGACAGTGATCCCAGGCGGCAATAAGTCTGCGGTAAATTCAGTGGCAGCATAAACTAACGAATAAGTTAATAGTAAATAAGTAATAAGTGGTTAGCAACGGGCGACCAAATTGTTATCGAAGTGGTCCAGATGAAGCAAACAATTCGAAATTAAACCTAAAAAGAGGCGATAAGAAATAAATCGTCTGCCATTGATCATCATCTTCAGCCAACCGATTTTGTCTTCATAAACCTAATTTTCACAATGAATTCGAATTTTGCAATAGTGCATCTACCAATGCATCTACCAATCCATCATTATCAATAAATGTAAGAATAACGCCTACTGTTATTGAATATATTTCATTAACTTTCTTAATTACCGCGGATTAAGTCGGTTATACAGCCGAAGTGACATGACCAATCCCCAAAAAGCCTTTGTCGGACACAAGAATTCAGCTAGTGTTCCCAAAAAGTCATCATTTCGGTATTCTTCATAATGACGGCATAATCACGCGATAACAAATGAAAGACAACATTTCCATTCATCATCAAGCTACAGTCGCAAAGCTTCTGGCGGACTCCATATCCACCGCCACAATGCGCGAAACGCCCTGTTCTTGCATCGTTACGCCAATCAATTGATTCGCCATCTCCATCGCAATTTTGTTATGAGAGATGAACAAAAACTGCGTATGTTCAGACATGCGCTTCACCATATTGCAGAAGCGCTCAGTATTGGCGTCATCCAACGGCGCATCAACTTCGTCTAGTAAACAAAATGGTGCCGGATTCAGTTGGAACATTGAGAACACCAGCGCTGTCGCTGTCAGCGCTTTTTCACCGCCCGACAACAGATGGATCGTGGCGTTCTTCTTGCCCGGCGGTTGTGCCATCACTTGTACGCCGGAATCAAGAATCTCGTCGCCGGTCATAATCAGCTTAGCCTGGCCGCCGCCAAACAAGATCGGGAACAGTTCAGCAAAGTGGCCATTTACCCGATCAAACGTATCCTGCAACAATTCACGTGTTTCAATATCGATCTTGTGAATCGCATCTTGTAGTGTGTTGATCGCTTCGGTCAGGTCAGCATTTTGCGCATCGAGAAAATTCTTACGCTCGGAAGCCTGCGCCAACTCATCCAAGGCCGCCAGATTAACGGCACCCAATCCAGCTATCGCATTCGTCAGCCGGGTGACTTCACCTTGCAAATAAGACGGACGCAAATCGTCATGCAACTTTTCGCTCAATGCGACTTCATCTGCGCCAAACTCGACCAGTTGCTGTGCATATTGCTCTTGGCTCAAACGTGCAGCCTGTTCCTTCAACTGTACTTCCATAATGCGGTCCCGCTGTGGTTGCAAGCTGCGTTCCGCCTGTGTCCGCGTGTCTTCGTGCTGCCGCAAGTTTTGCGATACCTGATCCAACTCGTGCCGTGCATCGGCCAAGGCACGTTCCTGATCCGTGCGCTTGTCCAGCAAGTCTTGCAAACCGGTTTGCGCGGCCTGATCGTCCAGACTCTCTAACTCCAGATGGCCTTGCTGCATATTCGCAAACAACTGCGCCGCTTGTTCCAGTGCAGTAGAAATACTGCGCTTTAATTCTTCGATTTTGTTGCGATGTGACTTTTCAGCGTATTCAGTTTCCTGCGCGCTGCGTTCCAGTTCGCGCAGGCGTTGGCGGGCATCGTTGAGTTGTTGCTCTTTATTAAGATAGTCGGTTTGGCCATCCTCATGCTTTTCCTGCAACTCGCCCAACTCAGCATCGAGTTGTTCAAACTTCGCCTCAGATTCCATCTTAATTTGCTGTTGCTCGTTTTCCTGAGCGGCAATTTCGGCCAGATCGGTCGCGATTTGTGAACTGCGCTGATTGAATCGTTCTTGCAATTCGGAGAGTTTCATCACGTCAATCTGCAAGCTATGCACCGCTTGCGTGAGAGCGTTATGACGAAGGCGCAACTCTTGTAGACGTTGCGTCGCTTGCGTTAACGCCGCCTCAGCGCGTACCGAGCGCGAGCGCGCTTCGTCGGCCAGCATTTGCTGCGCCCGCAATTGTTTGGTGATGTTTTCAATCTCTTGCTGGCGCGCCAACATTCCGTCCTGCTCCGAATCGGAAGCATAGAACCGCACGCTGGTTTTACTAATCACGTGCCCTTGGCGGGTCACAAAACAAGCGCCTACCGGCAATTTGCTACGTTCGGCAAACGCCGTTACGGTGTCGTCTGCCACAAATACGTTGTGCAACCAATCTTGCATTAATGCGCGCAAGCCCGGATCGTTGAGCTGCATCAAATTCAGGAAGGGCTTAAAACCGGCTGGAACGGGGACGCTGCTTTCTGATGCTATCCCGCTAGGCGTGAATAATGCGAGTTTCCCTGGAGGCGCATCGTTAAAAAAGCCTTTGGCCCAGTCCAGATTCGACATTTCCAGGGCAGATGTACGCTCGCGCAAAACCGATTCGAGTGCAGTTTCCCAGCCTTGATCGATGTGCAGCTTTTGCCATAGACGTGGCAACTCGGCAAGCTCATGCTTTTGCAACCATGGCTGCACCTTGCCCTGACTCTGCACGCTTTCCTGCAATTGCTTTAGAGCCGTCAGACGGGCTTCTAATTGCGCATTGTTTGCAGTTTCGGTATTCACCTGCTGCTGTGCGGTGCGCCGCTCTTCTTCAAGACGCGGTTGTTGCTCTTGCGCCTCTTCCAGCTGCATGCTGACCTCTTCCAGCCCAGCCTGCTTTTCTTCGAGCTGCATTTTGAGGTTGGTCAAATGCGTGGTGTCTGGCAAGTTCAGTCCACTTTTTTCCTGCGACAAGCGCTCGCGGCGACCGGTCAGGCCATTCAAAATATTCGAGGCGTTACGCTGATGCGTTGATTCCAGCTCGATTTGCTGCTGGAATTGCATGATTTTGGCGCGTGACTCTGTAGTTTTGAGTTGCGCCTCACGCCATAATTGTTCCAGTGCCGGCACGTGATCACTATGCTGTTGCGCGGTAACTTGCGATTGCTCTACGCGGGCGGCCAACTCTTCAAGGTGAATCTCTGCTTCCGACAAATCATCCTGGTGCTGCGTGCTTTGGCGTTGCCATTGGTCGCGCTGCGCGGTCAATGAATTGAGTTGCGACTGAAGGCGATTGCGCGATTCGATAACAAATTTGATTTGCGCTTCCAGACTGCCGATTTCAGAATTGGTCTGATACAAATGGCCCTGCGCCTGATGCATGCGGTCACCCGCTGCATAGTGCGATTGCCGCATATGCTCAAGTTCTGTTTCAACATGCCGCAATTTGGCAGTTTGCTCTTCTAAATCTGTCTGCGCTTTTTCGATCTCGCGGAAAAATTTTTCTTGCTCGGCTTTGGCTTCGTTCTTGCGCAATAACCACAACAATTTTTGTTTTTCTTCCTGATCACCTTGCAATGCATGGAATTTATGCGCAACAGCCGCTTGCGCCTCTAATTTTTCGAGGTTACTGTTCAACTCCCGCAGAATATCTTCCACGCGCAAAAGATTGTCGCGGGTGTCGTTCAGCCGATTTTCAGTTTCACGGCGGCGCTCCTTATATTTAGACACGCCCGCGGCTTCTTCCAGGAAAATCCGTAATTCTTCAGGCCGCGCTTCAATAATGCGGGAAATCATCCCTTGTCCAATAATCGCGTAGGCGCGTGGTCCCAAACCCGTACCCATGAAAATATCCTGGATATCGCGACGTCGAACTGATTGATTATTGATGTAATAAGTAGACGTTCCGTCGCGCGTCAGCGTACGCTTAACCGCAATTTCAGCATATTGGCCCCATTGTCCGCTGGCTTTGCCCATCCCGTTATCAAAAACGAGCTCCACAGACGAGCGACCCGCAGGCTTACGATGTGACGAGCCATTAAAAATGACGTCCTGCATCGACTCACCGCGCAACTCGGAAGCTTTGGATTCACCCAAAACCCAGCGCACGGCATCAATAATATTGGATTTTCCGCAACCATTCGGACCGACTACACCGACCAGTTGGCCAGGAACCTGAAAATTGGTTGGATCAACGAAAGACTTGAATCCCGCTAATTTAATGGAAGTTAGACGCACGTTATTGACTATTCTTATCAAAGTCGGCGAATACAGCGCCGCCGCATTCAAAATGCATAAAAGCGAGAAAAATCTCGCAAAGGATCAGCATCATAACATTCGACGTGACCTCCGTTGACGCGGAAAAGGTCAAAAATAGTGATAACCCATACAATCGTAAAGAGGCAATAGTTGGAGGGTGACTCTAACGTAGTAAAAACGTGTCTTCCACACCGCCTTAAATCATTTTATTTAATAGCCATTAAGGAACAAAGTACGCTCAAGATTGCACCAAAGAAAATATTTCTTCAAGTTTATAAGCAGTACTCCACACACTACCCCCGCTTATTTGCCTCTGTGTATTTAGTTCTGTGTATTTACTTCTGTATATAATGCGAAATACGCTTTTTTGCCTTACGAATCCTTTTTCTGCCATTTAAAATCTCCGTGAATCCACTACTAGACCAGTTGCAGCCTTATCCATTTGAAAAACTGCGGATGCTCTTTTCCGACGTCACCCCAAATACAGCCTATAAACCGATCAGCCTCGGGATCGGTGAGCCTAAGCATCCGACGCCAGCTTTTATACGGCAAGCGCTAGCAGACAATCTGGACGGTCTCGCCAGTTATCCGAGCACAGCCGGAAGCGAAGCCCTACGGAAATCAATCGCAGGATGGTTAGAACGCCGCTATAACTTGCCCGCGCTCAACGCTACTACGCAAATCCTCCCAGTTAGCGGCTCTCGAGAAGCCTTGTTCGCCTTGGCACAAACCGTAGTGGACCCCTCTGATCGTGATGCATTGGTCATGTGCCCCAATCCGTTTTATCAAATTTACGAAGGCGCAGCGTATTTGTCGGGCGCGCAACCGTATTTTGTTAATTCAGACGCAAATCGCAACTTTGCGCCGGATTACAGCAACGTGCCGGAAAATGTCTGGGCGCGCGTTAAACTCCTTTATTTGTGTTCGCCGGGTAATCCAACAGGTGCGGTACTGACTCTGGACGACTGGAAAGAACTGTTTGCGCTCTCAGATCGTTATGGATTTATCATCGCCGCCGACGAGTGTTACTCAGAAATATATTTCAAACCGGAAGCGCCACTCGGCAGCCTGGAAGCAGCACATCGTTTAGGACGCGATGGCTACCCGCGCCTGATCACGTTCTCCAGCTTATCCAAACGCTCCAATGTACCGGGCATGCGCTCGGGCTTTGTCGCTGGTGACGCTTCTATTTTGAAAAAGTTTTTGCTCTATCGCACCTATCACGGTGCTGCGATGAGCCCTTCGGTGCAATCAGCATCAATAGCAGCCTGGAACGACGAAACCCATGTTGCAGAAAATCGTGCAAAATACATCACCAAATTTCAGCAAGTGACACCATTGTTGCAAGAGGTATTGGACGTATCGCTCCCTGACGCGGGATTTTACTTATGGGCTAAAGTCGATAAATGCACTACGCTTTCAGATGTCGACTTCGCCAAGTGCCTGTATGCCGAATATAATGTCACGGTCTTACCGGGAAGCTATCTTGCCCGTGATGCACATGGCATCAATCCAGGTCAACAGCGTATTCGAATGGCACTGGTCGCAGAAGTCGACGAATGCCTTGAGGCGGCACATCGCATTGTTAAATTCGTTCACGGTTTACAAAACCAATAAACGTACCAAATTTGTTCACCACTGGTAGTGACTGTCGATAACGACTAATAAGTACAATCATCAATAGTAGTAGTCAATAGTCACCCGCGGCGTCTGAGCGCTTTTCACACACATCGTGTTTAATAACATTTTTTTAACTTTTAACTGACAAAATCATGACTCAATCTCTAGAACAATTTATTGACCAAGCCTGGGAACAGCGCACTGAATTCTCACCTAAAACGGCCCCTTCCGACCTGCGCGCAGCGGTCGCCAAAGTGATCGCCGAGTTAAATCAAGGTACCTTGCGCGTCGCTGAAAAAATCGACGGCAACTGGATTGTTAATCAGTGGATCAAAAAGGCCGTGCTGTTGTCATTCCGCCTGGAAGACAACATGCCGATGCCTGCAGGTGAAAATATGCAATTCTATGACAAGGTTCCGACCAAATTTGCGAACTACACAGCGGATGATTTCGCCAAAGGCGGTTTCCGCGTGGTGCCACCGGCGGTCGCACGTCACGGTAGCTTCATCGGCAAAAACGTCGTTCTGATGCCTTCTTTTGTCAACATCGGCGCATATGTCGACGAAGGCACGATGGTTGATGCTTGGGCAACGGTTGGCTCTTGCGCCCAAATTGGTAAAAACGTCCACCTGTCCGGCGGCGTTGGTATTGGTGGTGTTCTGGAGCCTATGCAAGCCAATCCGACCATTATTGAAGACAATTGCTTCATCGGTGCGCGATCGGAAATCGTCGAAGGCGTCGTAGTTGAAGAAAACTCAGTCATTTCGATGGGCGTCTATATCGGTCAATCAACCAAAATTTATGACCGCGCAACGGGCGAAGTAACTTACGGCCGCATTCCGTCGGGCTCAGTCGTCGTTTCTGGCAACCTGCCATCCGCCGATGGCAAATACAGTCTGTATTGCGCTGTTATCGTTAAACGTGTGGATGCAAAAACACGTGCAAAAACAGCTATTAACGAACTACTACGCGACGCTTAATAAGTAACGCAAAATAAATAAGCCTCGGAACCAACGTGTGCACTGGTTCCGTTTCTTATTTTAAATATAAATTTACCACTTAGTTTTGTTGATATTTTTTGCTTATTTCGTGATTATTCAATCCAGACCGAACGCCATAAAGCAAAATTGAAACTAAAGTGACTTGTTTAGGACTTACTCAAAATTGTCCCAGCAACGGGCTTGCCAACTCTGTCGATGCAGACAGTAGCGACTTTGGCTAGGAACGCACAAAGCCGCTGGGGCGATTTTGCGTAAGTCCTGACACCTATTTTTTGAGGAACCCTTATGGCAATGGATCGCTTGTTCCGTCTGATGCAGGAAAAAGAAGCATCGGATATGTTCCTGACCATCAACTCGGCAATCCACCTTAAGATTAAAGGTCAGTTGGTACCGATCAATCAGCAAAAAATGGATAAGGCAACCATTCTTCTGCTATTGAACGAAGTTGTGCCGGTCGCGCGGTTGCAAGAGCTGGAACGCGATAAAGAACTGAATATGGGTTTACACATCAGCGGAATCGGTAGTTTCCGACTGTCGGTATTCAAGCAACGCGGCAATATCTCCGCAGTTATTCGTTATGTTCCATTCGACATTCCGGCGTTTGAAAGTCTTGGCTTACCCCCCGTTCTGATGGAACTAATCAACCGCAAACGCGGTTTGCTCCTTGTCGTTGGTGCCTGCGGCTCAGGCAAATCGACGACAATTGCATCAATGCTGGACTATCGCAATAAAACCCAGGCCGGTCACATTCTGACGCTCGAAGATCCGATTGAATTTTTATTCAAGAATGAGCGCTCGATCGTCAATCAACGTGAGCTCGGAATTGATACCGACAATCTCGACGTTGCACTCAAAAACGCTTTACGGCAGGCCCCCGATTGTATTTTGATCGGAGAAATCCGCGACAGAGAAACGATGTCAGCGGCACTTGCCTATGCCCAATCAGGCCACTTGGTGGTGTCAACGTTGCATGCAAATAATAGTTACCGCGCTTTAAATCGGATGATCGGCTTTTTCCCTCTGGAAAATCGTGCAACCTTGCTTGAAGATCTGGCATCAACATTAACTGCCATCGTGTCGCAACGGCTGGTCAACACAACAGACGATAAACGTACGCCAGCGGTTGAGATTATGCTCAACACCAGGCATATATCTGAGCTAATGGAAGATGGAAAAATCGGTCAGATTAAAGATGCCATGGAAAAAAGTATGGCGCCAGGCTCACAGACCTTTGAGCAAGCACTGATGCGATTGATCGAAGAAGGTATCATTACGCAAGAAGAAGCACTTTCTCAAGCCGATTCCCCTAGCAATTTATACTGGCTCATCAGCAACGCCAGTGACAATGGCGCTGCGTCCAAAAAAACAAACACCGTACCACCTTCTCCAGATAAAGGCGAAGGCCCGACCTACACTGAGTTTACGCTTGATTTATAGCAATCTTTAAAGGTTTAGCAGCGGAGCCGATATATATCGCCTTATAGCCAGCTCCGTGCGCAGCTAAAGCGCACGTTGCTTCGATTTATACTCATCGTCCATATCACTCAAAAGAATGTAACCTCGCATGGCAATTACCCTTTATGGCATCCCGAATTGCGACACAGTTAAAAAAGCCCGCACCTGGCTTGAAGATCAAGAGATCGCCTACACGTTTCATAATTTTAAAAAAGATGGCGTCAGCGTCGCCCTGATCAACACATGGCTCGCCGATATCCCCTGGGACGTGCTGGTGAATCGCAAAGGCACAATCTGGCGCAATCTATCTGACCAGCGCCGCGCCAGCATTACCGACAGTATCAGTGCGACGCCTTTGATGATGGAGTTCCCTTCCGTTATCAAGCGGCCGGTATTATTTACTGGCAAAAACACCTACGTCGGCTTTTCCGACGCGCTTTATCAACAGATTTTTAATCAATAACTATGTCAAATACCGTCGTCAGCAAAACCCTTGCACTTGCAGAGGAGTTGATCTCCTTATCTTCCGTCACACCACAGGACAAAGGATGTCAGGACCGTCTGATCGAACTCCTTTCTCCGCTTGGCTTTGTCTGCGAAACGATTCAGTCTGGTGATGTCACCAATCTCTGGGCCCGTAAAGGCACCACGCAACCATTACTGGTGTTTGCTGGTCACACAGATGTAGTGCCAACTGGTCCACGTGACCAATGGCAATCAGACCCCTTTCTGCCCAGCCATCGTGATGGCAAATTATATGGACGTGGTGCCGCCGACATGAAAACCTCGATTGCCGCCATGGTGGTGGCAGTCGAAG
Organism: Glaciimonas sp. Gout2; assembly: GCF_035018905.1. Classification (NCBI taxonomy): domain Bacteria; kingdom Pseudomonadati; phylum Pseudomonadota; class Betaproteobacteria; order Burkholderiales; family Oxalobacteraceae; genus Glaciimonas; species Glaciimonas sp. Gout2. The sequence goes on from NZ_JASJXA010000038.1 coordinate 12,333, forward strand.
AGTTTACGCTGGCCCATCCAAATCATTCCGGCTCTATAGGTTTTTTGATTACCAGTGATGAAGAAGGTCCTGCCACCGACGGGACCGTGGTGGTCTGCGAAAAGTTAAAAGCCCGCGGTGAACAGCTCGATTATTGTATCGTCGGCGAACCGACTTCCAGCGGTGAACTCGGCGATATGATCAAAAATGGCCGACGCGGGACGATGTCAGGCAAGCTCATCATCAAAGGCGTGCAAGGCCACATCGCTTATCCGCACTTGGCTAAAAATCCACTCCACCTGGCGATGCCAGCACTAGCGGAGTTAGCTGCGGAAAAGTGGGATGACGCTAACGAGTACTATTTGCCAACTTCTTGGCAAATGTCAAACATTCACGGTGGAACCGGTGCATCAAACGTCATTCCTGGCGAAATGGTCATTGATTTCAATTTTCGCTTTTCAACAGCCAGTACGGTAGAAGACCTGCAACAGCGCGTCCAAGCGATTCTAGACAAACATGCACTCGAATACTCGCTGGCGTGGATTATCGGCGGTCGCCCATTTTTGACACCACGTGGCGCATTGAGCGCGGCTTTAGCATCTGCCATCAAGGCAGAAACCGGGATTGAAACCGAATTATCGACAACTGGGGGGACTTCTGATGGACGTTTTATTGCGCAAATCTGTCCTCAAGTCATCGAATTTGGTCCCCCTAATGGCAGCATTCACAAAATCGATGAACACATTGAAGTGCGCTTTATCGATCCATTGAAAAATATCTATCGTAAGACGCTCGAAAATTTGCTGCCGTAATTTGCTGCCGTAATCCGGTATGCAATCGCCTTGTCGTTAGAGCGACAAGGCGATGAACTCACCTCCTCCCAGCTAAATACAATAACGACCAAAACATAGGCATTCAAGATGTCGCCTTTTATTTACGTTTTGTATGCGATTAATCGGATCTTTCTGCTCAACGCTTTCATATAGAACGGCAGCGAGAAATACACATCAATAGTCGACCAACATTGCGCCTCTTCTTCTCGTCAGCGCTCATAACATCTATAATCCGTCCCATGACACCCAATTCTTTCGCCACCATCCGCGATTTGCTGCGCTACGCAGTCACTCGCTTTAACACCGAAGCACTATTCTTTGGCCACGGCAGCAGCACAGCCCTAGACGAAGCCGCCTATCTGATCCTGCATACATTAAAGCTGCCACTCGATAAAATCGAGCCGTTTTTTGACGCGCGATTGTTGCAGCAAGAAGTGGACACAGTGCTACGCGTCATCGAACGCCGCAGCACTGACCGCGTTCCCGCCGCTTACATCACGCAAGAAGCATGGCTCGGCGATTACCGCTTTTATGTTGATGAAAGGGTGATCGTTCCACGGTCGTTTATTGCTGAACTGATTCCCGATTTCTTTTCGCCATGGGTTCAAAATCCCGCAGCAGTCACCAACATCCTGGAATTGTGCACCGGTTCTGGCTGCTTGCCGATCATGTTGGCGGATGCCTTTGGCAACGCGCATGTTGACACTGCTGACATTTCTGCCGATGCGTTGGCGGTAGCGCGGCGCAATGTAGACGATTACGACTTGCAAGATCGGATCACTCTCATCGAATCTGATTTGTATACCAACGTACCTGACAAAAAATATGACCTGATCGTTACCAATCCGCCGTACGTTAATACTGGCTCAATGGGTAAGTTACCGAGAGAATATCTGGCGGAACCGCAGATTGCTTTAGCTGGCGGTAGTGACGGAATGGATTTAGTGCGTACAATCGTGGCTGGTGCAAAACAACGCCTGACCAAAAACGGTGTGTTGATCGTGGAAATCGGTAACGAACGCGCATTTGCCGAAGCAGCATTCCCTGATATGGAAATGACATGGGTATCGACCAGCGCGGGCGATGACATGGTGTTTTTATTAACAGCCGATCAGCTGCCTTAACAACAAGAAGATGCCAGAATTTAGGCAAATTGATAAAAGCGCCTTATCATAGGCGCTTTCTTTTTTAGGGAAGCACGCTAAAAGTGGCAGGAAGGGTTAAATATCCGACGATTTTGGGTGTTTAATAGTCTTTCCTGACTTACTGAAGATTCAATCAATGATTGACCGCCATAATTGATGCTAAATGTGCTTCCAGGCATGCAGCATTTATTCTGGTCAATGTGAATACTGCGTCACTTAGCTTCCCCCAACGCATTTCCAACACACCATTTTCATGATACGTTTCCTACAAGTTTCAATGATGCGCGGCATCAAGCCGCTGCTCGACAAAGTCGATATTACCCTCAATCCGGGTGACAAAATCGGCCTGATCGGGGCTAACGGCGCCGGTAAATCAAGCCTGTTCGGACTATTACGCGGCGAACTTCACGCCGATGCCGGCGAGATCGACTTTCCCTCCAAATGGCGCATGGCATACGTCGCGCAGGAAACCCCTGCCCTTGACCGTCCAGCGTTGGAATACGCCATTGATGGCGACATCACGCTGCGTCGTCTGGAAGAAGAATTGGCTTTTCTGGAAAGTGAACCGGAAAGCGCTGCCAATGGCACGTTGATCGGCGATTTGTATAGTGCGCTGGCCGACGCCGATGCGTACACGGTGCGCTCACGTGGTGAACAATTATTGACCGGCCTTGGTTTCTCAATGGCACAAATGCAAGAACCCGTCGCCAGTTTTTCCGGTGGTTGGCGTATGCGTTTGAATCTGGCGCAAGCGCTGATGTGTCCGTCCGACTTGTTGCTGCTTGATGAACCGACCAACCATTTGGATCTTGATGCCATTATCTGGCTCGAAGACTGGCTCAAACGCTATACTGGCACACTGATTATCATCTCGCATGATCGCGACTTCCTTGACGGCGTCGTCAATGTCATCGTGCATATCGACGAACGCAAATTGAAGCGTTATACCGGCAACTATTCATCATTCGAACGACAACGTGCTGCGCAAATGATTCTGGCCGCTGGTGCGCTTGAAAAGCAAACCCGTCAACGCGCACATCTTGAATCATTTATCAGTCGCTTCAAGGCGCAGGCAAGCAAAGCCCGTCAAGCGCAAAGCCGGATGAAAGCACTCGCCAAAATGGAAGAGCTGGCACCACTGCGCGCCGCTGCTGAATTTTCTTTTGAGTTTCGTGAGCCACTGAGTGCGCCTAATCCGTTATTGACGATGGAAGATGTCAGCGCCGGTTATCGGATTGAAAGCGCAACCAGCCATGATGTCACGGAAAAAGTTATCATCGCCGGGATCAACTTCTCACTGCAAATTGGTCAGCGAATTGGATTGCTGGGCGTCAATGGTGCGGGTAAATCAACCTTCATCAAAACCATTGCAGAGGAACTGAAACCACTGCACGGTGACGCCCAGTTCGGTAAAGGTTTGTCGATTGGCTATTTTGCCCAGCATCAAGTTGAAATGCTGCGTCATGACGAATCACCGTTATGGCATTTGGCAAAAATTGCGCCGACGACGCGTGAACAAGAACTACGCAATTTCTTGGGTAGCTTTAACTTCAACGGCCCGATGGTAACCAGTTCTATCGCACCGTTCTCCGGTGGCGAAAAAGCCCGTCTGGCCTTAGCCTTGATCGTCTGGCAGCGCCCCAACCTGCTGCTGCTGGATGAGCCGACCAACCATCTGGACCTGGAAACCCGCGAAGCGTTGACCATGGCGCTGGCGCAATTCGAAGGCACGCTGGTACTGGTATCGCATGATCGTCATCTGTTACGCGCAACGACCGATCAATTCATTATCGTTGCCGATGGCAAAGTGGAACCGTTTGACGGCGATCTGGACGACTACAAAGACTGGCTATTCAAAACCAAGCTTGCTGCCAAAAACGTTGGTAAAGATGCCGGCTTACCTAAAACCAAGGAAACCGCAAAAATCACCAGCGCAGTCGCACCCGCCGCAGCGCCGCAGGTTGACAGCGCAGACCGCCGCGAACAAAAACGTCAGGATGCAGAGGCGCGTCAAAAACTCGCGTCGTTGAAAAAGCCGATCGAATCAAAGATCAAACGTTTAGATGAGCAGTTAGCAAAACGTAACGCACAAAAAGCAACCGTTGATACGCATCTGGCCAATCCGGAAGTGTACGATAAAGATAAGAAGAAAGAGCTCACAACTTTGCTGACCGATCAGGCGTTTTACGCCAAAGAGTTGGCACAACTGGAGGCTGAATGGCTAGAACAGCAGGAAGCATTGGAACAGCTGGGCAACTAACCAAGGTGCGCAATACTGCAGATAAGACGATTGACGGTATTGACTCCTCCGATGCTAAAGATGCCAAAGATGATGCAGCTGGCCAGCAAAACGCTGGTCACGCTTCCCGTGTATCAACCTTTTCCATCATTGGTTGCGGTAAAGTGGGAAAAACGCTTGCGCGGCTTTGGCGCGCGCACCAGACATTCCAGTTACTGGACATACTAAATCGCTCGTCCGACAGCGCACAGCGAGCCTGCGCGTTCATCGGCGGCGGTACTCCCGTCAACACCTATGCCGAGTTGCGCCACGCAGACGTCTACCTGATCGCTGCTGGTGACGATCAGATAGCCGCCTGTTGTGCAGCACTTGCCGCTAGTGGAAAGCTCTCTGCGCGCAGCGTCGTCTTCCATTGCAGCGGCGCGTTAAGTTCCGATACACTGATTTCTGCGGCCGAGCAAGGCGCAGCAGTTGCCAGTATTCATCCAATTCGTAGCTTTGCCGATCCACAAACGGTTGTTGAAGACTTCGCCGGCACTTACTGCGGCAGCGAAGGAGACAGCATAGCGCTCGCCCGACTGATTCCCGCGTTCGACGCCATAGGCGGATGTTGCGTCGCCATCAAACGCGAAAACAAAATTTTGTATCACGCAGCAGCTGTATTTGCATCAAACTATCTGGTAACGCTAATCGATGTGGCCCGCCAAGCATATGTAGAGGCGGGTTTGGCGCCCGACGTTGCACTACGCTTAATCGAACCACTGCTCATTGAAAGCGCCACTAACGCCTTTAAGCTAGGCCCGGCAATCGCCCTTACCGGCCCGATTGCGCGTGGCGACATGGACACCGTCAAGCGACAACGTGACGCGGTGCAGCATTGGAACCCCGAAATTGCCGGGCTATACCAACAGTTTGAAGGATTGACGTTGCATCTGGCGCGACAAAAACCCTAAAGAAATTCATAAAAGATTTTTCTTTTTACTAAACAACTATCTAACAACCAAACCATTACTTCCCATTCGTCAGGATGAGCGCTTAATATAGTCGTTAAAATTTTTATCAACATATACACACGGATGGCCCAAGTCCGCAATTTGCTAATCCCTTTAGCTTAGCGATATCACTCAATTCACACCGACCGAAGGATTAAAAATGGCTTCAATAAAACTTTCCAGTCTGACCAAAATCGCCGCTGCCGTTCTTATCTCCAGTTTAGCGGTCAGCGCTTTTGCCGCCGACCTTCTCGATACGATCAAAGCACGCGGAACACTCAAAGTAGCAATGGAAGGCAATTACCCTCCATTCAACTTTAAAGACCCTAAAAATGGTCAACTTACCGGCTTTGAAGTCGACGTGGCTAATTTGATCGCAGCCAAACTCGGCGTAAAAACAGAGTTCACCACGACTGAATGGAGTGGCATTCTGGCGGGCCTGGGTGCAGGAAAATATGACGTGATTCTGAATCAGGTTGGCATCACCGATGAGCGCAAAAAAGCATTCGATTTTTCTATTCCGTACACGATTTCCAGTGCGCAGCTGATCGTCCGTAAAGATGAAAAACGCAACTTCACTAGCCTGGAAGATTTAAAAGGTAAAAAACTTGGTCTGGGACAAGGCACCAACTTCGAACAAAAAGCGAAAAGTGTCCCAGGTATTGATGTCAAAACGTATCCAGGCTCGCCAGAATATTTATCAGATCTGGCAAGCGGTCGAATTGATGCAGCCTTGAATGACAGCTTGTTGGTTGGCTATTTGTTAAAAAATACCAAGCTACCGTTAAAAGCCGGTGCACCAATTGGCGCAGTCGATAAAATTGGTATTCCGTTCCAAAAAGGCAACCCAAAATTTCAGGCTGCTCTTGACAAAGCCATTGAAGACATCCTGAAGGATGGCAGTTTTAAACAAGTGTCGATGAAATGGTTCGGTATCGATGTCAGCAAACCGCCGACTGCAAAGTGATAGCATTTGCGACGTATCATTTGTAAGCCAAAGAGATTTTTTCGGCGATAATCTAAGGATGCATCAGATGGATGCCATTAATGCAATGCATTAACAAACCATTCACGGCTTAGCTGTTTTAAAATGAGCGTCTTATCAGCGCAACTATCCCCGCCCGAATTGTCGTGCGGGGATATTTTTTCACAAAGACATTATGGAATTACTGGAATTGTTGCAGCTTGCACTGCCGACCTTGATAAAAGGCGTGGGCTACACCCTGATATTTGCGGTGGCATCAATGCTAGGCGGTCTTCTACTCGGTTTTCCGCTGGCGGTTGCGCGCATTTTGCCGTCGCGCCTGTGTCAATGGCCTGCCACCGTCTATATCAGCTTGCTACGCGGCACGCCCTTGCTGGTGCAGATTTTTGTGATTTATTATGGCCTGCCAAGCGTTGGCATCAATTTTTCTCCCTTGACTGCCGGTATCCTTGCATTAAGTCTCAATTCATCAGCCTATCTGTCCGAAAGCCTTCGGGGCGCTATTATTGGTGTGGATAAAGGTCAATGGTCGGCCAGTTACAGCATCGGTTTGACATATTGGCAGACACTGCGCTATATCGTCGTTCCTCAGGCCATCAGGATTGCCGTGCCTTCGATGAGCAATACACTCATCAGTTTAATAAAGGACACGTCCTTAGTGTCGGTCATCACCGTCACGGAACTGATGCTGGCAACTAAAGAAGTCATCGCCGTGACCTTTCGTCCACTGCCCTTATATCTTGCAGCCGCGGTGATGTATTGGTGTTTAAGCATTTGCTTTGAGCGCCTTCAAAGCCGTCTTGAGAAGAAATTGGGTAAAGCGCATAAAACTAACTAAGTTTTATGCGGCTCTTCTGCGCTGTAGAGCGCTAAACCGACTCAAAACCAGCGCTCCGCAATTTGTCTATGCCGGTCCAGATACTTTTAAAGCCAAATATCTAGAAATTGCTCGGATTATGATCTGGTACCGGATCCTCTTCAGGGCTAGGGACGGGTCCCGGTCCTGGCAATGGTGGCTCTTCCGCCGGGACGGGTGTTGGCGCGCGGTGCCCAATACTGCCCGCTTGCGATTCAAAAAAGGCTGCTTCAGGCATGCTCTTCTCCGTCTGATGTAAGATTTTTATCGACAGTTCTCAAGGACAACTCTCAGTTCAAGCTCCCCATTACGCCAATCAATGGCGCTGATAACTTTTAAAATCTGAGTTTACTCCGTCAACGCAATCAAATTATCAACCTCAATTTTAGCAAAATCGACACTGCTATCGAACGCCGTATCACGGGTCGAATGTGCACTTTCCGTATTATTTCTACTAGTAACCTGAGCGCCAGCAATAAGAATTTGGTATCCATCGTGCCAAAGATCATCGTGGCCTTGCGTCGGCAGTGGCACGATGGTGTAACCACGATAGTCAATATTTTCATTTTGATTATCAGCTGAGAGCATTTTTTACCTCCATTGAATTGGTCGGAAATTTATCTAAATATCCTAGCATGCGACCGAAAATTACGCATCTCGTGTCGATGGTGTACTGTGTAAGAGTGATAACGTTATTGAAAGTGAACCAAATCCATTGTTATTCGTCCTACTTGCAGTGGTGCAAGAATCTATGCGTTTTCATTATCCACCCGCAGTCTCAACTAGTTTGGAGAGATCGATCATGACAACACACAGCACGCACAGCGAGGACGAATCGACCACAGAGCATCAGCAAACCCCGCATTGGCGTATTGACGACCTGGCATTCTCGACAATCGATATTCCAGCCGTTCGTTCGGACGAAAATCTATTTTATCTCGTCGCCTGCGCCTCATTTGTAGAAAGCGGTTCCGATTTATATACGCAAAATTTAATTGCTTATTACGGTGACGATCCAGAAATAGCCGACTGGTTAACCCACTATTGGGAAGTAGAAGAACTACAGCACGGCAATGCCTTAAAAGCGTACATTGCCCACGTCTGGCCAGAATTCAACTGGCAACTTGCCTATAACGATTTTCTCGAAGAGTATTCGCGTTATTGCAAGGTCGAACTGCTTGAGCCTAGCAAAGCCCTTGAAATGGTCGCCCGTTGCGTTGTCGAAACTGGCACTGCCACTTTCTATCAAGCATTAGCCCGCAGCACCAATGAGCCTGTCATGCGCGATTTAGCAACGCTGATCGCAAACGACGAAGTTAATCATTACAAACATTTCTTCCGCTATTTTCGCCGTTTGCGCCAAAAGGAAGGCTTAAGTCGCCGCCATATTTTCGGTGCTTTGCGCCGACGCACATTTGAAATGAAAACCGAAGATAGTGCATGCGCTTTACGGCACGTCTTCAAGTTCCGCGAACCAGAACACGCCAACGACTCCTTACGTTTAAAAACAATTAGCGCAATGATGAATACGACCGTGCGCACCAATCTGCGCGCCGATATGACTATTAAAATGATGATGCGCCCTCTCGACCTGCCACCCGTACTCCAAACTCTGGTCGCCTATCCGGTGACACAAATTATGAACCGGGTTTTTTTACGTTAGGATTTTGGAGCTAGTCCGTGCGCCAAAGCACTTCATCACGTTTTCCGCTCACCAATCTGGCCGCAGTGGTAACAATATCACGCCCTAAAATAATCCGACCGCACTAACTCAGTGCGCAGTCAGGTTGTGCTTTTACTAACACGCACTCAAAAGACGCGCACTTTCGGCCCACGGTTCGAATGCTGTCTATCTTATAACCCTATTGTCATAAAACTGATTCCCCAGTGCAATTTCCAAGGGTGATGCCATTGGCATGCATCCTGCTAATACAGGTGGGAGGCTAGTACAAATAGTGATTGCCCTCTCATCCATACATAACAAGGGGATTTACATGACACGTCGCACAGTCTTAAAAGCTACAGCACTTGGGGCATTCGCACTCGCCGCAGCATCTTGGCTGCCGTCGGCGTTTGCCGCCGACACCATCAAAGTCGGTATTCTGCACTCCCTATCAGGCACCATGGCAATTTCAGAGACATCTTTGAAAGATGTCGCGCTGATGACCATCGCAGAAATCAATGCGCACGGCGGTGTTATGGGCAAACAATTGGAGCCGGTCGTCGTCGATCCAGCTTCCAACTGGCCGCTATTCGCTGAAAAAGCGCGTCAACTGATTTCACAAGACAAGGTTTCAGTAGTATTTGGCTGCTGGACATCAGTGTCACGTAAATCGGTTCTTCCGGTTTTCAAAGAAACCAACAGCCTGTTGTTCTACCCGGTCCAATACGAAGGTGAAGAATTAGAGAAAAACGTTTTCTACACCGGCGCTGCACCAAACCAGCAAGCTATTCCTGCGACAGAATATCTGATGTCAAAAGAAGGCGGCGGAGCTAAACGCTTTGTACTGCTGGGAACCGACTATGTCTATCCACGCACAACCAACAAAATTTTGCGTGCCTTCCTGCATAGCAAAGGTGTCAAAGATACTGACATCGACGAAGTGTATACACCGTTCGGTCACTCCGACTATCAAACCATCGTTGCTAACATCAAGAAGTTTGCAGCAGGCGGCAAGACTGCCGTTATCTCGACCATCAACGGCGACTCCAATGTTCCTTTCTACAAAGAACTGGGCAATGCGGGCTTGAAAGCTACTGACGTTCCAGTCGTTGCTTTCTCAGTCGGTGAAGAAGAGTTGCGCGGCGTGGATACCAAGCCATTGGTTGGCCATCTGGCTGCATGGAATTATTTTGAGTCGATCAAAAATCCTATCAATGCTGCATTCATTAAAAAATGGAAAGCCTACGCAGTTGCGCAAAAACTACCTAACGCCAGCACTGTCGTGACGAACGATCCAATGGAAGCGACCTATGTCGGCATCTACATGTGGAAACAAGCAGTAGAAAAAGCGAAATCGACTGATACCGATAAAGTCATCGCCGCGATGGGCGGTCAGAAATTCAATGCGCCGTCAGGCTATGTATTGGAAATGGACGCCACCAATCACCATCTGCACAAGCCAGTAATGATCGCCGAAATCAAAGCTGACGGTCAGTTCAACGTCGTCAACAAGACCAAGACCACTATCCGCGCGCAACCCTGGAGCCCATACATCGTGGGTAACGAGAGCAAGCAAAAGCTGTAATCGTCTCATTGCAATAAGTGTCAACGGCCTCATTCACCACGCATGATCATAAGATTTAGCGCGGCGAATGAGGAAATGAGGATACAGCAAAGTATCGATGCATTACCAAACTCTAGCAACACCATTTCTTGTTGAGATGAACTGCTTCTGACGGCTTGCTTCAAGTCCGTCACCGCAGACAACGCTTTACCTTACTCAAAAAAGAATGCAATGAATCGGCTCAAAAAAACGCTTATCATCGGCTGGCTCTGCATTCAAACGATGGCAGCACATGCCGCCGTTGATCCAGCACTCCTAAAATCATTAGCCGGCGACGATCCGGATGTCCGTATCGAGGCTGTCAACAAGATTGCAGCACTCGCTAACGAAGATGCCGCAAAAATCCTCAATGCGCTTAATACCGATGCGCTGTATTCCCGACCCAACGGTGATGTACTGATCATCGACGACACGAAGACTGACAACCCGGCGTTTAATCCTGCGACCGATCAATCCGGCGCAACACCAGATGATGCAGAAGGTATCAGTGTCAACAACCGACTACGCGGCGCTGTCGAAGGTGCGCTATCGGGATTGAAGCTATTCTCTCCAGATAGCAAACGGCGCATGGCAGCAGCAATCGATTTGTTGAAAGACGCCAATCCGGCCCAGATTCCGCTCATCAACAAAGCCCTACAAAAAGAAAGCGATCCTGACATTCAGGCCACTTTGCAACAGGTCATCGCCACCGCCAACTTGCATGCGACTGATCCCGCATTGCGCAAAGCGGCAATTAAAACCCTTGCCACCAGCACCAACGCCAGCATCAAACCAGCACTGCAAAGACTATTGGATAAAAATCCCGATGGCAGTTTTATCGAGCCAGATGAATCCATCCGAATTGAAACGGTTCGCACCCTGGGCGCATTGGATCGCCAGTTGGCAACCACTGAGTTCATCGGAAAAGTGTTTTACGGCATCTCTCTCGGCAGTGTCCTATTGCTAGCCGCGCTGGGTCTCGCCATTACCTTTGGGCTAATGGGCATCATCAACATGGCGCACGGCGAAATGTTGATGATCGGCGCTTACACCACCTACGTCATTCAGATGTTATTTCGCAAGTTTCTGCCAGGTGCGCTGGATGGATACTTGTTAGTGGCCTTGCCAGCCGCATTCATCGTCACTGCTGCCGTCGGCATTGCGCTAGAGCGGTTGGTCCTGCGCTGGTTATATGGTCGGCCACTCGAAACACTTCTCTGCACCTGGGGAATTAGCTTGATGTTGATGCAAACCGTACGCACAATTTTTGGCGCTCAAAACGTCGAGGTCGCCAATCCATCCTGGATGTCGGGCGGTGTCACTGTGCTCGGCTCGCTGGTTCTGTCATACAACCGCATTGTCATTATCTTTTTCGCCTTGTTTGTCGTATTTGCAGTCTGGCTGATTTTGAACAAAACCCGCCTTGGCTTATTTGTTCGCGCAGTCATGCAAAATCGTCGTATGGCGGCGTGCGTCGGGGTCGCTACCGACAAGATCGACATGATGACCTTCGGCCTCGGCTGCGGCATCGCTGGGCTGGGCGGCGTTGCGCTTTCCCAACTCGGCAACGTTGGTCCAGATCTGGGTCAAAGTTATATCGTCGATTCATTCATGGTCGTGGTCCTCGGCGGCGTGGGTCAACTGGCTGGAACGGTGATTGCCGCCATCGGTCTGGGTGAAGTAAATAAATTTCTTGAACCGGTCGCGGGCGCAGTGCTGGCCAAAATCGCGATTCTGGTATTCATTATTGTATTCATTCAAAAACGTCCACAGGGCTTATTTGCACTGAAAGGCAGGAGTGTCGAATGAAAAGCTCTACCATTATTCCGCCCCCGTTGGCGTCTGGCGACTCTATAACCAAAGTTGAGGCGCAACCGCAAACCTCATTCCCGGTCATGCCTGCAAAAACATCACTGTTCTCGCGACCAGCATGGATCGGCATTGGGATTTGCGGCGTGATTCTGTGCCTGCTCCCGATACTCAACCTGAGTTTTCCTGACGGACACCCGCTGCATATTTCAAGTTACACCGTCGCCCTTATCGCCAAATTCATGTGCTACGCCATGGCGGCGTTGGCGCTGGATCTGGTGTGGGGTTACGCCGGTATTTTATCCCTCGGTCACGGCGTATTTTTTGCGCTAGGCGGTTACGCGCACGGCATGTACCTTATGCGGGCGATTGGCCGCGACGGCGTCTATCAAAGCAACTTGCCTGATTTTATGGTGTTTCTGGATTGGAAAACCTATCCATGGTTCTGGTCGATGACTGACAACTTCTGGTACTGCATGGCGTTGGTCGTGTTGGTGCCGGGCGTATTAGCGTTTGTATTCGGCTATTTTGCGTTCCGCTCGCGGATCAAAGGCGTCTATTTTTCAATCATTACGCAAGCGATGACCTTTGCCTTTATGTTGCTGTTCTTCCGCAATAATACCGGCTTCGGCGGTAACAATGGCTTCACCGACTTCAAACGGATTCTGGGTTATTCGATTACCGCGCCATCTACCAAGGCCGTGCTCTTTTTGATTACCTTTGCGTTTTTGTTAAGCACATTGGTGTTGTGCCGCTGGATCGTCAACTCCCGCCTCGGACGCGTGTTACAAGCCGTCCGTGATTCCGAATCACGTCTGATGTTCATCGGCTATAACCCGCTATGGTTCAAGTTATTTGTCTGGACGCTTTCAGCAGTGTTATGCGGCATTGCCGGTGCGCTCTATGTCCCACAAGTCGGCATCATTAACCCATCCGAAATGTCGCCCGCCAACTCAATCGAAATGGTAATCTGGGCAGCGGTCGGCGGTCGTGGATCGTTGATCGGTCCGATCATCGGTGCCTTCACCGTCAACGGTTTGAAGAGCTGGCTCACGGGCGCATTTCCCGAACTCTGGTTATATGTACTCGGCCTCATCTTCATTCTGGTCACCGTCTTTATGCCACAGGGAATGGTTGGCGTCGCAGTCAAATTAAAACAAAAATTCAGTGCCTCTAAGGAGTCTGCATGACCGAGCTCTTTAATCCAAAATTGCCCACTGGCACTGTCGACAACAGCCGACACTCCGACCATGGCACATCATACGCTCGGCTCAAACCCGAGGGCCTTGACACCAGCCACGGCGCGATTCTGTATTTAGAAAATATTACCGTTTCGTTCGATGGTTTCAAGGCGTTGAATAATCTAAATCTGGATATTTCGGTCGGCGAATTACGCTGCATCATCGGCCCTAACGGCGCTGGCAAAACCACGATGATGGACGTGATTACCGGGAAAACCCGGCCCAGTTCTGGTACAGCTTTTTTTGGCCAGACCATCGACCTGACGCAACTCACCGAATATGAGATTGCCCACTTAGGCATTGGTCGCAAATTTCAGCGCCCGACGGTATTTGAGCAACATACCGTGTTTGAGAATTTGGAACTGGCGATGAAAATGGACAAGCGCGTCCGAATCACGCTGTTCGCAAAATTAACATCGGAGCAATTGGGAAAGATCGATGAAATTCTAAGACTGATCCGTCTCAACGGTCAGGAAAGCAGATTAGCAGGTTTGCTTTCCCACGGTCAAAAACAATGGCTCGAAATCGGCATGCTGTTAATGCAAGAACCGCAATTAATATTGCTGGATGAACCGGTCGCCGGCATGTCGGACGCCGAAACTGCGCGCACCGCTGAACTACTCAATGAACTGCGCGGCAAACATTCGATTGTCGTGGTTGAGCATGACATGGGCTTTGTCACCGAAATTGCCCAACAAGACAAAGTTACCGTCCTGCACGAGGGATCAGTCCTTGCCGAAGGCAAGATGTCCGAAGTCCAGGCTGATGAGCGCGTCATCGAAGTTTATTTGGGACGTTAATATCACTCAAAGTGGCATCGTTGACGCCAGACAATATAAAAATGGCGGCGACCATTCAAAACTGGATTGCGCAAATTACCGCTCGGTGCGGTTCTACGTAAGTCCGAAAAAGATCATCAGGAAAATTGCATATGTTAAACGTCGATCTTCTGAACCAATACTACGGTTCCTCCCATACTTTGCGGGGCGTGTCATTAAACGTGGAAAAAGGCAAATGCCTGAGTCTGCTGGGACGCAATGGCGTCGGCAAAACAACCTTGCTGAAATGTCTGATGGGCGTATTGCCAGTTGCAACCGGCAAAGTGACGCTGGAAGGCCGCGACATTACCAAGTTAAAACCGCATCAACGCGCCGCCCTTGGTATTGCTTATGTCCCGCAAGGTCGCGAGATTTTTGCACGGCTGACGGTTGAAGAAAATCTATTGATGGGCATGGCGACCAAATCCGGCAAGAAAGCCTCGCTGATCAAAGGTGAAGTCTACGAACTTTTTCCGGTATTAAAAGAAATGCTGCAACGGCGCGGCGGCGATCTGTCCGGCGGCCAACAACAGCAACTTGCCATCGCCCGCGCTTTGCTGGCCGAACCAAAACTGATCATCCTTGATGAGCCGACCGAAGGCATTCAACCGTCAATCATTAAGGACATTGGTCGCGTGATCCGGCTTTTACGCCAAAGGGGCGACATCGGTATTCTGCTATGCGAACAATATTTCGACTTTGCCCAGGAGCTGGCTGATAACTTTATCGTCATGTCGCGTGGAGAGGTTGTTGCATCCGGAACACAGGCACAAATGGATGATCCGAGCGTTAAAAGACACTTGGCGGTATAGTCTCGAAAATGAAATTTGTTGATACCCCAGACCTTCCCATACCGACCAAAACGCTCGGCCCAACCGTATCCGCGGCGCTCGTAACCGCAGCCGGGCAGCGCGAATTTCCGGATTCAGCGTTATATCTGCAAACCAATAAACCCGCTCCATGGCAGGCCCGGCTAACGCTGGGATTTGCCAACGATCAAGGCACAACGCGCCTCGTCGAACGCAGCCATTTTGGACCGTTGCGGGTACAAAAAACGCTTTACCCAGAACACCCTTCAGTCTGCCACGCGATCATTATCCATCCACCCGGTGGCGTCGTTGGCGGCGATCAATTGACAGTCTCAGCCACAGTCGGTGACCACGCGCACGCGCTCATCACCACACCCGGCGCAGCGAAATGGTACAAAGCCAACGACAACGTGTCGCAGCAGCAAGTAAATCTCACCGTCGATGAGGGTGCGACGCTTGAATGGCTGCCGCAAGAAGCCATCTTCTTTAACCACGCCGCTGTCAAACTAGATCATCAGGTTACGCTCGCCGCCGATGCCAACTACATCGGCAGCGAAATACTATGCTTCGGGCGTACCGCATCAGGCGAGTCATTTGATGATGGCAAAATAATGCAGCGCACCAGTATTCGTCGCGGAGGCAAACTGATCTGGTTCGAGCAAGGCACATTAAGCGGAGGCACGGCAGCTATGCGCAGCCCTTTGGGGCTAGCCAACTATACCGTCTGCGCCACGCTGATCGCCGTGGGGAAAGCATTACCAGCCAAGGTCATCAATGACCTGCGCGAGGCCAGCAACCAGTTGGTCGACGGTCAGGCGATGATCGGTGCAACGCAAATGAAATCAGTCATGGTGCTACGATTTCTTGGTCATTCCAGCGAACTTGCCAGACAATGGATGACGCAGGCGTGGCAACAGATCAGGCCAGAGTTATTAGGACGAGAAGCCGTGATTCCCCGTATCTGGAATACCTGAATATGGCGTTTCAATCAGACAAAAAACGTAACAAGATAAAGAAGGAAAGAGCCAAATGGAACTGACTCCCCGCGAAAAAGACAAACTATTGATCTTCACCGCCGCGTTATTGGCGGAACGACGCAAAGCCCGTGGATTGAAACTGAATTATCCAGAATCAATTGCCTTGATTACTGCCGCGATCATGGAAGGTGCACGCGATGGCAGAACGGTCGCTGAGCTGATGTCGGAAGGCACTAAAATTCTCAGTCGGGCGGACGTGATGGACGGTATCGCCGAGATGATCCACGACATCCAGGTGGAAGCCACTTTTCCGGACGGTACCAAGCTGGTGACGGTGCATCACCCGATTCCGTGATTTCAGCGTTACTGTTTGCTCACTTACCCTATTTTGTTCCCTCATTTTAGACACTGGAAATCACCATGATCCCCGGCGAAATGCTGATCGAAGACGGCGACATCGAACTCAATGTCGGCCGCAAAACTACCACTGTCACAGTCGCCAACAGCGGTGACCGGCCGATTCAGATCGGTTCGCATTTTCATTTTTTTGAAACCAATCCAGCGCTGATTTTCGAGCGGGACGTTGCCTATGGCATGCGCCTCAATATCGCCGCCGGTACTGCCGTGCGTTTTGAACCGGGCCAGAAGCGGACCGTTGAACTGGTCGCGCTGGCGGGTGAACGCAAGGTCTACGGTTTCAATGGAAAAATCATGGGCGCACTGGACCACAAATCGGACCAAAAAGAAGAAGAAAAACCAAAGAATCACAAGGAAGCCCAATGAGCAAAATTTCACGTCAGGCCTACGCCGAAATGTTTGGTCCGACCACCGGCGACCGTATCCGCCTGGCAGACACAGCCTTGTTCATTGAGATTGAAAAGGATTACGCAACCTACGGCGAAGAAGTTAAATTCGGCGGTGGCAAAGTCATCCGCGACGGCATGGGCCAGTCGCAACGCAATCACCGCGACGTCATGGATACCGTCATCACCAATGCCGTCATTCTCGACCATTGGGGCATCGTCAAAGCCGATATCGGCCTAAAAAGTGGCCGGATCGCCGCCATCGGCAAAGCGGGCAATCCCGATATCCAACCCGACGTCACCATGGCAATTGGCGCAGCAACCGAAATCATTGCTGGCGAAGGCATGATCGTCACCGCTGGCGGCATCGACTCACATATTCATTTCATCTGTCCGCAACAAATTGAAGAAGCCTTGATGAGCGGCGTCACCACCATGCTAGGCGGCGGCACCGGGCCAGCCGTTGGCACGGCAGCGACAACCTGCACGCCAGGACCATGGCATCTGCACGCGATGTTGTCGGCGGCAGACGCATTCCCTATGAATCTGGGATTTCTAGGCAAAGGCAACGTCAGCCTGCCAACGCCATTAGAAGAACAAGTGCGCGCTGGTGCAATCGGCCTGAAGCTGCACGAGGATTGGGGTTCCACCCCAGCGGCCATCGACAACTGCCTGAACGTCGCAGACCGCATGGACGTGCAGGTTGCGATCCACAGCGACACCTTAAACGAAGGCGGCTTTCTGGAGCACACACTGGCGGCGTTTAAAGACCGCACCATCCATACCTTCCATACAGAAGGTGCGGGCGGTGGCCATGCGCCGGATATTATCGCCGCAGTCGGTCAAGGCAATGTGTTACCGTCCTCCACCAATCCGACCCGTCCTTACACCGTCAATACGTTGGACGAACATCTGGATATGCTGATGGTCTGCCATCATCTTGACGCGTCGATTGCAGAAGACGTCGCCTTTGCAGAATCCCGAATTCGGCGCGAAACCATTGCCGCAGAAGACATCCTCCACGACATCGGTGCCATCAGTATGATGTCGTCCGACTCGCAAGCAATGGGCCGCGTTGGCGAAGTTATCATGCGCACCTGGCAAACCGCCCACAAGATGAAAACCCAACGCGGTTCGTTGCCGGAAGACAGCAGTCGCAACGACAACTTCCGCGCCAAACGCTACATCGCCAAGTACACGATTAATCCGGCCATAACGCACGGCATTTCTCATGTAGTCGGCTCCATTGAAGTCGGCAAGATCGCTGATTTAGTCCTGTGGAAACCAGCCTTCTTCGGCGTCAAGCCATCCATGATACTAAAAAGTGGCATGATTGCGGCAGCACAAATGGGCGATCCAAATGCTTCCATTCCTACGCCCCAACCGGTCCACTATCGGATGATGTTTGGTGCGTATGGCGGCGGCCTCAAAACTTCATTAACCTTCGTTTCGCAAGCTGCGTATGACGATGGGATCGGCGACTTGCTGAAACTGAACAAACCGGTGGTCGCAGTAAAAAATATGCGTCACTTACGCAAGCATCACATGATCCACAACAGCGCCACGCCGCATATGGAAGTCGACCCGGAAACCTACGAAGTGCGCGCCGATGGCGAACTATTAGTCTGCGAACCGGCAATCATCTTACCGATGGCGCAACGTTACTTTTTATTCTGATTGTTTCAAACATTTATGCTAACTCTTAATACAAAAATCGACCATGCCGACCGCATTGATGGCGAACTGGTATTGCCCTACGACCTGCGTGAAAAAAGCCGTCTGCGCGCCGCACTTACTTCCGGGCAGGAAGTTGGCGTCTTTACCGTCCGCGGCACAGTCCTGCGCCATGGCGATCTGATCGCTGGCGAAGACGACGACGGTACGCAATCGGTGATAAAAATAATCGCCGCTGACGAGGCCACGTATCGCGTTGAATGCGCGACGCCATTCGCACTATTACGTTGCGCATTCCATCTTGGTAATCGCCACACCCAGGCGCAAGTCGGAGATGGCTTTCTACGCATTCGCAAAGATGCCGTACTGCGAGAAATGCTGGAAGGTCTCGGCGCAAATGTGATTGAGCAGCTAGCCGCATTTGAACCAGAATCCGGTGCGTATGGCGGTGGACATCACCACAATGATGGCTTATTGGCACCCGTCCCGCTGCGCCAAAAAATTCATCGGCCCGGCGACAAGCCAGAAACCACAACCTAAACGGATCGCCACCATGCAAGCGACCGCTCTGCTCCACTTGCTGCAACTATCCAGCCCATCGCTGCCGATTGGTGCCTATAGTTATTCGCAAGGTCTGGAATCGGCGATAGAACGCGGGCTGGTAAAAGATCAGGCCTCCGCGCGGGACTGGATCATTGATCATCTACATCACGTTGTGGCCTATTTTGAAGCACCGATTTTATGGCGCTTGTTACAGGCTTTTGAACTGCGTGATGCTGATGCGGTGCGTGTCTGGACCGAACGTTTTATTGCCGCACGTGACACCGCCGAGTTCCGCGCTGAGACCATTCAAATGGGCTACTCTTTAGGCAAGCTGGTGATTGATCTGCACATTGGTGATGCCACGTTGATCGCCCTATTGCAGGCAGAACCTGAATTGCCATTACCGACCGCATTCGCCTTTGCCGCTGTGGCACTCAACATACCGCACGAAGCCACACTGCTGGGAATGCTGTTTACATGGGCCGAAAATCAGGTCTTGGTCTGTGTTAAATCCGTACCTTTGGGGCAGGTTTCGGGACAGCGTTTATTACTATCCTTACAGCCAGAACTACAACGTGCCGCCGAGCTTGCGCAACAATTGGCGGACGACGACTTATCCAATTGGTCACCAGGATTATCGCTCCTGTCGATGCAACATGAAGAGCAATACAGCCGACTTTATCGATCCTGAGTTGTGCATAATAATGCCCCGTTTTAGGCGTCAGCAAGCGATACCGAATTCAACCATTTTTTGTAAGAGATTTCTATTATGAGCAACACGACCAGTACCAATACTATTGCCACCCCAAACCCATTACGCGTCGGCATTGGTGGCCCCGTCGGTTCCGGCAAAACGGCACTGTGCGAGATGTTATGCAAAAGTATGCGTGACGACTATGAAATGGCGGTCATCACCAATGACATCTACACCAAAGAAGACATGGAAATCCTCTTGCGCGCCGATGCATTGCCAGCCGAACGCCTGATGGGCGTGGAAACCGGCGGCTGCCCGCACACAGCCATTCGCGAAGACGCCTCGATCAATCTGGAAGCGATTGCCCGCATGAGCGCCGACTTTCCTGACCTTGATCTGATTTTGCTGGAATCCGGCGGTGACAATTTAGCCGCCACTTTTAGTCCTGAATTGTCCGACCTCACGATCTATGTCATCGACGTCGCCGGTGGCGAAAAAATCCCACGCAAAGGCGGTCCCGGCATTACGCGCTCGGATCTTCTCATCATCAACAAAACCGATCTCGCACCTTACGTCGGTGCCAACCTTGATGTCATGGCGCATGACGCCAAACGCATGCGCGGCGACCGCCCTTTTCTCTTCACCAATTTGCGCAGCGGCGATGGCGTAGAAAAAGTCGTCGCCTTCATTCGCACGCAAGGTTTGCTGGACCGCGCAAAATCATAAATTGATACACGCCGACGCGTTAGCTTAAGTTGATGCGTCGGCATGTTGTTTCGATGGAACTGGATCACGCCATGCTATAAGCTCGTCTACGCTAAAGCGAAACCGTCCAGCGCGAAACGACACACGCAGGTGTCGGTACTTTCTCAAATAATAGATCCCAACCATTGCAGCCGCAAAGCCAGAAGCCGCGCCGACACCAAGCGCCCAACGCGGGCCGAATCGGTCTGCTACCCAACCCACCACTGGCGCACCAAGCGGTGCGCCGCCCAACGCCACCGCCAGCATTATAGCCACCACTCGCCCACGCATCGCAGGCTCGGTGGATAGTTGCACCAAACTATTGGTAGACGTGGTGAAAGTCTGCGTCGACACGCCGATGATAATCAGCGCAAGGCCAAAAAACACATAGTTAGGCATGATCGCCGCTAACGTGCAACCAATCCCAAAGACCACAGCGCCAATGAGCAGCAGCCCGATATGCGGTTGCGCCCTTCTGGCCGCCAACAACGCGCCCGCCACAGAACCGATCGCCATCGTCGACGTCAGCAAACCATATTGCCCCGATCCGGCATGGAAGACTGTCACTGACATGGTCGAGATAAAAATTGGAAAGTTAAGTCCAAAAGTACCAATCAAAAACAGCATGAGAAGCACCGCTTTCAAATCGGGACGCCGCCATACATAGTGAAATCCCTCGACTAATCCACCGGGCGTCCGCGGCGCTCTTTTGGACCGATGCAAGTCACTCACGCGGAGGAATGTAAGCGAGCAAAGTACCGCAACAAAAGAGACCGCATTAATGAGAAAAACCCATCCCGAACCAACCGCCGCAATCAACAGACCGGCAAGGGCTGGTCCGATCATCCGTGCCGCATTGAACGACGTCGAGTTCAACGCCGCCGCGTTCGCAAGATCGGCTTCTCCAACCAGTTCCGACACAAACGTCTGGCGTATCGGAGCATCAAACGCAGTGACACAGCCAAGCAAAAATCCCAACAAATACACGTGCCACAACTGAATCAGCCCGAAAAGTGTCAGCAACCCCAACGCGAGCGCCAACACCCCCATCATTGCCTGCGTGGCGATCAACAGTCTTCGCCTGTCGAAATGGTCAGCAACGAAACCCGTCAAGGGCAACAAAAGCAGCTGCGGTCCAAACTGCAACGCCGTCACAATCCCAAGGGCTGTCGCATTCTTATGCGTCAAATGGGTCAGCACTAACCAATCCTCCGTGGTGCGCTGCATCCAGGTGCCGACATTAGACACAAGGGCACCACCCACCCAAAGCCGATAATTGACATTATTTAATGACCGGAAAGTACCCATCACCGTACCACTATCGCAAGCTTTGCAACCTGCACCGTAAACATACTCATTCGTGATCCTTATCGAGCAATTCGATGATCTCTCGCACTGAACCGGTCTCGCCCAACCGTGGAAAAATCAGCGTGATGCTATTGGCGTGCGCTTCGGAGCTCCGGTCAGTCATGGCGTCGATAGCCAGCGTGACATTGAACCCAAGCTCGTGCGCCTGACGTGCGGTCGACTCAACACCGATGCTGGTCGCCACGCCGACGATCACCACCTGTGTCACAGCACGGTCTTTCAGATACGCAGCAAGGTCGGTGTTGGTGAATGCGCCCCAAGTATGCTTCGTCACCACGGCATCATCCGGCTGCTGTTTCAGCTCCGGGACAATATCAATCCATCCCGCAGGCGGCGTCCCCATATGACGCGCTTGTTCTGTTCGCCCCGGCGCACCACCCGCTACGTTGACCAATACGATGGGCAAACCATGGCGGCGAAAGGCATCAGCCAACATCGCGGCGCGCTGTATTACTTCGCTCATAGGAGGGACGGCCGACAGAGCGGCCATGCCGTTCTGCAAGTCGACAACGATAAGTGCGGTCTGAGGATCAAGTGTAGTGACTGTCATGATATGTTTTCCTTTTTTGATGTGAACTTCAAGATGATTAAATGGTAACCGGCGCACGACGCTCGGCGCACAACACACATTGATTACAAAATGATTACAAAATAAGACTTCCCTACTTCGTGAAAGTCGAAAACCAACGGACGCAGTTCGACTCAGCACCTTCGCGCAAAGCCACCGGCACTCTCGTTTCTCAATTTAATTAATACAGAGAGAAGCACAGGTTATGCATCAACCAGGCGACTAAGCAGCTTGATACTGACAGCAAGTGTTGCTTGTTCTTCCGCCGACAATTTGGTGTTGATGCTACGGAACAGCCAATCCTCCCGCGCCGACCGTGCCGCGCTGACCCATTCTCGACACGCCGTCGTGAGCGACAAGATCGTTTGTCGCCCGTCTGCTGGATCCGGCGCCCCACTCACCATCCCGGCTGCGGTCAATACGGCGACGGTTGCACCGATGGATTGCGGCCGCATACCTTCCGCCAAGGCGAGCGCTGTCACCGTTGCTGGTCCCTCGCGCTCCAAGCGACTCAGAACCGACATTTGCGATGCCGTGAAATCCCCCGGATACACCTCTTCGCGCAAGCGCCGCTTTAGTTTACCCATTAACACCCGAATCTCACCGGCAAGCATCAACGTGCGCGCCGCCTCATCATCATGGGCTTGTTGTTCGTGTTGGTTCATAGACTCATTTCGATAAACGATAAAAAAACTTCCATCCTCAATCTCTAAGCTTACAACTACGGATTACAACGGCAAACTACAAAGCTTAACTACAAAGTTAATCTACGAAGCTTACCTTCTTATTAGGATAGATAGTTTGTTGTCCGATGTCAAGGGGACCGCGACGTTGCTGTGAATTTGTATAAGATATGGCGCTTGTAGGGTGTTAAGTAAATCCCCATAACGCGACGACCGCTAAGCAACAATGGCATCGCAAACGCGCTGGCGCTATGGGCGAACAACAACAAGGCGCAGGATAGAATCCCCGCCATTGCCATCGGAAAAAGTATGTGACGCATAATTACCAGCGCGTAGCACCTAGCGTGGCCGCGGCTTCTTCATACGCACTGGAAGCTACTTTTAAGGCGCTCGCCGTCGGCAGAACCGCCAAGGGAAATGCGGTCTGTATCAACCCCAACAGGACGCGGTTTTTACGATACAGCCATTGAATCGGCCGTTGCAGCATGCCGAGCTAGAGTTGTTATTTTGTCTATCTCGAAAGCGTCGCGAACCAGGAAAAAGTCGCACCGTTCCGTGCCTGGATCATTGAATATTGCGGGACGAATGAACAGACAATACCGGAGCCATTTTAGCCGTGCATGGATTAACACGACTAAAGCCGCGGAACGCCCGTTATCAGTCAGTTCAATCGGTCGATTTTTTCCGGATTATTAGGATACGTATTTCAACGAATCAAATTCCGCCCATGCACAAATACTTGATGACCTGATAGTCTTCGATACCGTATTTCGAACCTTCGCGGCCCAGACCGGATTGCTTGACGCCACCAAATGGCGCGACTTCGGTAGAAATCAGACCAGTATTGATACCGACTATGCCACTCTCAAGCGCTTCCGCCACCCGCCAGATACGGCCGATATCGCGTGAATAAAAATAACTGGCCAATCCGAATTCGGTATCGTTGGCCATCGCCACCACTTCGTCGTCAGTGGTAAAGCGAAACAAGGGTGCCATCGGGCCAAACGTTTCTTCGCGCGCCACCACCATATCGGAAGTAACATCGGCCAAAATAGTTGGCTCAAAAAAACTATGGCCCAACGAATGACGCTTGCCACCCGCAAGGATGCGCGCGCCCTTGCTCAAGGCATCCGCAATGTGCTGCTCGACTTTTTCAACTGCTTTTTGATCAATCAACGGCCCTTGGGTCACGCCCTCTTGCTGACCGTCCCCGACTTTCAACTTGGCAACTGCCGCTACCAGTTTTTCAGCGAATGCATCGTACACGCCAGCTTGCAC